>NZ_JAMPKB010000017.1:0-106241 GCF_039961925.1 Trichocoleus sp. DQ-U1
ATCCCGATTAGTGAGAAAGACATTATCGTTCTCTAAGAAGTTAGAGAATCATATTGGTGCCGTGTGGTACTTTGTCCACTATTACAATGCATCCTTACTTGTTTAGGACTACCAAACTTTTTATCTTAACTTCTAGACTTCACACAAGTTTTTATGATATTATAAGTTTGACAAGGAAGAATTTTCATAAAATATTTATTAGAGATATATTTTGATTATTTAAATGATATCATCAAGCCTAAGGATTTGTAGTAATTTCAATCCTATTTCCTAAATTTTAGTTTTTAGTTAGGAGCGATCGCGTGAGTTGATTGCGATCGCTCCTAACTGATTCGGGAAATATAAGCGATCGCAAATTCAATAGCCGTTGAAATAAGCCCCAGGATGGAAGCCTGGGGCTGATATTTGCTTTAGACGATTAAAGCTCTCAGCGGCGTTTTTTTCCAGTTCGTCGCCGCAGTTTCTGTGCCAGCGAAGAAGCTTCTCGTTCGGCTTTGTAGAGATCGATGGATCGAGCTGTCAGCACTAACGATCCATCAAGCTTTTGCCCGACGTAGGGGAGACTCGTTGCTTTATACTCGCAAATGTCAGCTTTACCCCGAAGGGATTTTAAGTCTGTATTAACTTGAGCTGAGATTGCCTTGAGTTCCTGTATTGCTGCCTCTAACTCCGCTGAAAGCCGATTGACTTGGGTTGCTTGCGCCTCTAGGTGTTTTAACTTTTCATTCAGATGTTCCTGTAGCAG
Source organism: Trichocoleus sp. DQ-U1 (assembly GCF_039961925.1). Classification (NCBI taxonomy): domain Bacteria; kingdom Bacillati; phylum Cyanobacteriota; class Cyanophyceae; order Leptolyngbyales; family Trichocoleusaceae; genus Trichocoleus; species Trichocoleus sp. DQ-U1. The sequence goes on from NZ_JAMPKB010000017.1 coordinate 746, forward strand.
TTCCTGATAGGTTTTCACCCGTAGTGACGGAATTAACCTTCTGGAATCGCCTGTCTTTCGAGGTCGTCTTTCAGTATTGGCGATCGCTGGCGATGGAACGCGCTTGTGTTTGGCATCACCTTTTACGGGTTGGCGGTCTTCGCCACGTTTCATCTGGACTACTTTGAGGCTGGCTTGCAGTTTTGTCATGTCGATGGCTGGATGGCTACCTAACGACTTGGATGCGGACGCAATCAGTACAATTGTACTATAACGGGAGGCGATCGCTACTTACTCTGGTTTTTTTTTCAGTGGTAGAGCAATATAAGTGGGAGCGCAGTCTACCAAAACCTAAGGAGTGCATACAATGGTGCGAACCGCCTCAACCATGTTGGCGTTGGGCACGACAGCCCCAGATTTCCAGTTGCCGGATGTGGTATCTGGTCAAACCATTTCCCTTGCCACTTTTGCCGATAAGCAGGCATTGCTGGTCATGTTCATCTGCAAGCATTGCCCCTTTGTAAAACACATTCAGGGAGAACTCGTGCAGCTTGGCAAGGATTACGTAGGTGAAGAGATTGGAATTGTGGCAATTAGTGCCAACGATGCCAGCAGCTATCCAGATGACGCCCCCAACTCACTCAAAGCAATGGCGAATGAGCTGGGATTCACCTTTCCTTTGTGCTACGACGAAACTCAAGAAACTGCTAAAGCTTATACCGCTGCTTGTACCCCAGACTTTTTCCTCTTTGATGCCAACCAAAGTTTGGTTTATCGCGGTCAATTAGATGACAGTCGCCCCGGTAACGATCGACCCGTCAACGGCAAGGATTTACGAGCCGCAATTGATGCAGTGTTAGCCGGTCAATCAATCCCCTCAGACCAGAAGCCTAGCATCGGCTGCAACATCAAGTGGAAGCCGGGGAATGAACCGACGTATTTTTCTCATTAATCGCAGCAACAGAGACTTGTGGAAGGGTGCAGAATCAAGCTTGAAGGTTATAAAGATGATATGAAACCTTCCCGGCTCCCTCTTTCCAGCTGCCTCTTCTTGCTTGCCTTCATGAGCGGATGTCAAAATCAGAAACCAACGAATGCCGAGATGGAGGCGTGGAGAAATGAGGCAATGCAAAAAAACGCCGCAATGGTTGCCGCTCATACGAACAATCGACAGCGGCAACAGTGGAATCTAGAAATTCAGGGGAAAACGGCGGCGGGAAAATCCGTGCGGTTGACTATGCAAGAACTAGACGCGATCGCAACCACCCATATACGGACGCGATCGCCCCATAATACCAGCAACAACCCCGATCGGATTTTTGACTTTCGGGGTGTTGCTATCTCTAAACTGCTCGACAAGTTCGGCATCACTAATAGTAAGGAAGTAACGCTTGTCGCTTTCGATTCCTACCGTGCCACCGTCAGCATTGCAGACTTGCGTGCGTACCCGATTATCATTGCTTTAGAGCGCGATGGAATGCCCATTTCCCGCAGCGAAGGCGGCCCGCTTTCTCTGGTATTTCCTTACACCGAGTACCCGCAGCTTGAGCAAAAGTATCCCGACCGTTTTTGGGCATTTTACGTGACCAACTTGATTGTCGGTACCGAGCCAGTGCAACTGCGCGTTGGCGAAACCCCGCTTGATGCCAGAACCATCAGCCAACTGCCACAAGTCACCATCGAAGAAGCTGTTGGCTACCCGATTGGATGGCCGATTGGTAAAGTCAAGCTCACGGGCGTGCGGGTGCGGGACGTTCTTGCGGCTGCCGGTGATACCCTGCCAGAAAACGGTATGGTTATCATTCGGGGAAAAGCGCCCGTCTCTCGCAATGCCCTGAATCCAATTCGTTTGGCAGCTAACGAGGTGCGAGACTGCGATATTTTGTTTGCCACGCACTGGGGTAACGAACGCAATCCGATTCCTGCCAAAATGGGTGGTCCGATAACGCTGGCTTTCCCCAGCAATTGTCAAGCGAGATCCGAGAATCAGCGCTGGCTCACTTTTGTGGAACAACTGGAGGTTAGTAAATAATGGCGAATGGTTAATCTGAGTTTTGAGTTTTGAGTTTTGAGTTTTGAGTTCCAAGAAAATTATTTTATTCAAAAGTTTTAACTTTTGAGAGTTTTGAGTTTCAAGAAGATTTTTTCGTTCAAAACTAAAAATTTAAAATTTCAAACTTTTTAGAAATTACCAAGTAACCATTACCAATTAACCCTGATGAAAGTTGCCGCGTTCCGTTCAATTCATACACGAATTATGACCGCCACGACACTCTTGATTGTGGCGATTGTTGGTTCTGTGGTATGGCTGTGGGCGAAAAACGAGAGACAACTCTACCGGGAACAGAAGCGGCGTGAAGTCCAGCAGCTAGCGATCGCCTTATCCAATACCTGGACGAACGAACTTGAAGACCAAAATTGGGGTCAGATTCGGCTCGGTTTCAATCTGCTACTGAAGCGCAACCCAGATTTCGTTTACATTCTGATCTCCGATGTGCGCCTGTCTAATCAAATCGTCGCCGCCAGCGAAAGCGAACTTCAGGAACAGTATGTTCCCGATATTGTGCCTGTGTGGGTCACGGACTCAGCGCTGGCAGTATATGACGATACCCGTGTTGTCGAGACATTTCTCCTGCGCGACATTACTTTCAACCGCAAAGTGCGGGCACGCCAAGGTGAAACTGCCATCGAAGTTGCCGCCGCGATTCGCAACTCTTCGGGGCAAAAAATTGGGACGTTGCGGATTGGCATGTCACTGCGGCAGGTCAATCAAGCGGTCGCGATCGCTGTCGAAAAAGCGCTGTTTGTGGGTGTTTTTGCCCTCTCCTTGGGTCTTTTCGGTTCCTACCTGTTGGCAACAGAACTCAGTAGTCCCGTGCGGCGGTTGCAAGTGAGTGCTGCCAAAATTGCCGCAGGCGATTTACACCATCGGGCTGAAATTTACCGCAAAGATGAAATCGGCGCTTTAGCGATCGCGTTCAATGATATGTCGGCGGCGCTACAAGGTTTATTTAGCCGACTACAAAAAACTATCGAGTCCTTTCATCGATTCGTCCCGGAGAAATTTCTCCTGGTAATTGCACCCGACGGCATCGAGAACATCCAAGTTGGCTTTGCCTCGACTCGCACGATTACGATCCTGTTTGCCGATATTCGGGGCTACACGGCAATGTCAGAACAAATGACGCCTTTAGAAACCTTTTCATTTTTAAATGACTACCTCGCCTGCATGGGGCAAGTGATTGACAAGTCCGGCGGCTTCATTGACAAGTATATCGGCGACGCGATTATGGCGCTCTTCGATGATGAAGCGACGGACAACGCTCTGTACGCAGCATTAGCAATGCGACAGCGACTTAAACTATTGAATGAAGAGCGATCGCATCAAGGTTTGCCAACCATCGACATCGGTATTGGCATTCATCGAGGCGAGGTCGTCATGGGTACCGTTGGATTTAGCTCCCGTATCGAGTCTACAGTTGTTGGGGATGCCGTAAACGTAGCCGCTCGTGTCGAAAGCCTCACCAAAAACTACGACAGCACCATCCTCGTCACCAAGCCAATCGTCGAAGCGCTGCGCCACCCCGACACTTTCCCCCTGCGCTTAGTCGATAAGTTTGTTCGGGTGAAAGGCAAGGAAGAGCTAGTAGCGATTTACGAGCTTGATGCAGTGTAGGTTATTTACCGAGTCTATTTCCTCGATAAGCTCCTCTCTTCTCTTCCTCTGCGCTCTCTGCGTCCTCTGCGGTTCGTTTTTCCCAAATTAAAGAAGACTGTTATATATTCCAAGAATGGCTGAAATTTTAAAAATTCTTAATGTCTCCGCTTCAAGGACTTTGAGGATTTTGACCCGATAAGGCAGCGCTCAAGAAGCTTCAACCAGACAAACTGGTTAAAAATTTTAAAAATGTATCAAATGCGCCAGTTTTTTTTTACAGAAGGGTGAATAATTTACTCATATAAATCTTACTAATTACTCAGTATTCTAGGAGAACCTCACCCCTTCTCTTGCGCCCCTCTGTATCTGAAGGAAAGTGACTGGTTGAAGATTCCAAATGATGCCTATTTAAACGGGTTTGCTTTCAGATTAATCCCTTCATAAGTTTTGCCCGTTAAAGCTTACAGCTATTTTGAATAATACCGGGAGAGAAAACAAAACTCTAGAAAATAGAGGTTACAAGCAGGTGTGGCTTGAAATTTAATCTTCAGCAACCTACTAAGATCCTATTTGGCAAGTAACCATAAAGATAGACTTTTAAAATTAAAAATATTTCAAAAGAAAGGTTTCATTAGCAATAAGCAGCTTCTGTAACAAAGTCTACCGTTTCGATTTACAAAAGCGCCTAACTTAGCATAAAAAGCAGTATTTAACAGCGAGAGCAATAGCTGTGCGGTTACACGTGCAATTGCGCCAGATCCAGGTACGCAAGGAGGAACCGTGACAAACGTAACCACCCCTACAGAAGCAATAAAGGCAACCAAGCCTACAGAAAAACTAAATAAGATTGAAAAAGCCAAAGCTGTAAAACATCCCCTATTGCTGAAGCAAGAACTGGAGCATTTTGCACAAATTGGCTGGGAGGCGATGGACGAGTTTGAGCGGAACCAAGGGCTAAAGTGGTTGGGTTTTTTCCATCGCACGGTGACACCCGGCAAGTTCATGATGCGAATGCGGATACCCAACGGCATTTTGACCAGCACTCAGATGCGAGTACTGGCTGAAATCGTGCAACGCTACTGCACGGGTTCGGGATTTCAAAACCAGGGAAATGCCGACATTACCACCCGACAAAATTTCCAATTGCGAGGGATTCGGATTGAGGATATCCCAGAGATATTCAACCGTTTGTTAAAAGCCGGTCTGACTTGCATTCAATCGGGAATGGACAACGTTCGGAACATCACGGGTTCGCCAGTTGCAGGCATTGATGCGGCTGAATTGATTGATACACGGGGGATTGTCCGCAGCCTTCAGGACATGATTACCAATAACGGTGAGGGCAATCCCGAACTCAGCAACCTACCCCGAAAATTTAACATTGCCGTTGCCGGGGGTCGGGACAACTCCGTTCATGCCGAAATCAACGACCTTGCCTTTATCCCCGCATACAAAAACCACACCATTGGATTTAACGTCATCGTCGGCGGCTACTTTGCGCCGAATCAGTATGTAGAAGCGATTCCTCTCGATGTTTGGATTCCTCCTGAAGAGGCTGTCTCTTTAAGTAAGGCAATGCTGGAGGTTTTCCGGGATAATGGTCCCCGCGAGAATCGGCTAAAGTCCCGGATTATGTACCTGATTGAGGGCTGGGGCGTTGAAAAGTTTCGGGCGGAAGTGGAAAAACAACTAGGGCATTCGCTGGAATCGGCGGCTGAAAAAGATGAAATTGACTGGGACAAGCGCGACCATATTGGCGTTTATCCCCAAAAGCAACCCGGACTGAACTACGTCGGTTTGCACGTCCCTGTCGGTCGCTTGTATGCCCATGAAATGTTTGAACTTGCGCGAATGGCGGAAGTTTATGGCGGCGGGGAGATTCGTCTGACTGTCGAACAAAATTTGATTATCCCCAATATCCCCGACACGCGCTTAAGTCCCTTCTTAGAAGAACCACTGCTTCAAGAACGGTTGTCTATCGATCCAGCCATCTTGAATCGGGGGCTAGTTTCTTGCACAGGTAGCGAGTTTTGCGGCTTTGCGCTGATTGAAACGAAAAACCGGGCGCTTGCCTTGATTCAGGAACTGGAGGAAGAGTTAATTCAACCGCATCCGGTTCGCATTCACTGGACAGGTTGCCCAAATTCCTGCGGTCAACCGCAAGTTGCAGATATTGGCTTCATCGGTACGAAGACGCGCAAAGATGGTCAAACCGTAGAAGCGGTCGATATTTGGATGGGTGGCAAGGTAGGGAAAGATGCACACCTTGGCAAAGAGATTATGAAAAAGGTTCCCTGCGAGGATCTCAAGTCAGTGGTACGAGACTTGCTAATCGAACACTTTGGGGCAATCCCCAAGCAGCCACAAGAAAAGCTAGAAGCAGAGATTGCCGTTAGTCGTTAGTCATGCGTCATTAGTCACTTGCTAATTACGAATGACCGATGACCGATGACTAATGACCCATGACCGATGACCCATGACTAATGACGAATGCCATGAGTGACTCAACAAAAACCCTCTGTCCTTACTGTGGCGTTGGCTGTGGCTTAGAAGTTTCACCGCCAGCGGCTGCAAATCGGGAGACCAATCGAGATAGCCAAGGAAATCCGATCTGGAAAGTGCGGGGCGATCGCTCTCATCCCTCCAGTCAAGGTATGGTATGTGTCAAAGGAGCGACGGTTACAGAATCGATTGATAAAAACCGTCTCCTCTACCCGATGATGCGCGACTCTCTGGATGAACCCTTCCGTCGCGCTTCCTGGGAGGAAGCCTTAGATGCAATTGTCAGTCGCATGGGTTCCATCCTAAACTCCACTGGCCCAGATGCCCTATGTCTCTATGGTTCTGGTCAGTTCCTCACGGAAGACTACTACCTTGCCCAAAAGCTTTTTAAAGGAATCTTAGGCACGAATAACTTTGATACTAACTCGCGCCTGTGTATGTCTTCCGCCACAGCAGGGTATTTTTACAGCCTGGGTTCGGATGGCCCGCCTTGTTGCTACGAAGATTTAGAACTCACCGACTGTGCTTTTATCATCGGTAGCAACACAGCTGAGTGTCACCCGATTATCTTCAATCGGCTGCGGAAACACCATAAACAAAACCATCACGTCAAAATGATTGTGGTCGATCCGCGTCGCACCACAACCGCCGAAGCCGCCGATTTGCATCTAGCCATTCGACCCGGTACCGATATCGATTTACTCAATGGCATCGCTCATTTGCTTCTACGATGGGGCAAGATGAATGTTGAATTTATTGAGGATTGCACCGCAGGCTTTTCCACCTACGCTGAGGTGATTCAACACTATCCACCGGAAGCGGTCGCCGAACGCTGCGGCATTTCCCTGGATGAATTGATAACCGTTGCCAAAATGTGGGCTGAGTCTAAGCGCGTCCTTTCTATGTGGACGATGGGTTTAAACCAATCTTCTGAAGGGACTGCCAAAGTATCCAGCTTGATCAACTTGCACCTGATGACGGGTCAAATTGGCAAACCCGGAAGCGGCCCTTTTTCCCTGACGGGTCAACCTAATGCAATGGGGGGACGGGAAGTCGGGGGTCTGGCTCATTTGTTGCCTGGATATCGTTTAGTCAAGAATGACCAGCAGCGAACCGAAGTTGAGCAGTTTTGGAAGCTTCCCGCCGGGAAGATTTCGCCCGTTCCCGGTCGCAGCGCTTGGGAAATTATCACCGGACTAGAGACGGGAGAGGTAGAGTTTCTCTGGATTGCAGCGACGAACCCAGCGGTGAGTATGCCGGATCTGGAACGAACGAAAGCGGCGCTAAAGCGATCGCCTTTTACGGTCTATCAAGATGCCTACTATCCCACGGAAACCGCTGCTTTTGCTCACGTTCTACTTCCGGCGGCGCAGTGGGGGGAAAAAACTGGGACGATGACAAATTCTGAAAGAGTCGTCACGTTGTGTCCAGCTTTCCGCAAACCTTTGGGGGAGGCGAGGGCAGATTGGGAAATCTTTGCAGAAGTGGGTTGTCGGTTGGGATATCCCGAACAGTTTGCTTTTACTCACTCATCGGAAATTTATGATGAATTTGTGCAGCTAACACGCGATCGCCTCTGCGACCAAACGGGCATTAGTCACGAACGTTTGAAAAAAGAAGGCCCGATTCAATGGCCCGAACCCCTTAAAAAGGAAAAATTAAACATTAAAAAGGAACCGGGAAAATCTTCCCACAGCACTCCTAAAAGGCTTTACACTGACTTGCGCTTCTCGACACCGGATGGACGGGCGCGTTTTGTTGCTAAACACTCGCGGGGACTCGCAGAACCCCCCGATCCAAACTTCCCCTTTGTGCTGACGACGGGCAGGCTGTACGGGCACTGGCACACGCAAACTCGTACCGGACGGATTGCAAAAATCCGCCAAATGCATCCGCAACCGTTCATTGAGATTCATCCCCGCGATGCTGCAAAGTTGGCGATTCAGGAGAATGACTGGGTGGAAGTGCGAAGTCGTCGAGGAACTTCTCGATTCCCAGCCAAAGTCACTCAGACCATTTCTCCCGGTACGGTTTTTGTGCCCATTCACTGGGGCGATCTTTGGGCGGATGATGCCGAAGCGAATAGCATGACACAATCCGCATCCTGTCCCGACTCTCTGCAACCCGAACTAAAAGCTTGCGCCGTGCAACTGGTGCCGATTGCTGCCCATCTAATCTCTGAAGAGTATCTGCTTCCGGAGACTCCAGAGACAGAGACTCAACCGAAAGCTTTGTCCTCACCGCTGCGTGTTTGAAGCGATCGCAAAAGCTTTGGTTTTCTATCCGCTTTCACGCCTAAATTTCTACCAAAAGTTTACTGTTCTGGGTTAACCCGAACGCTATCTGCTTTTTCTCCAAAAGCGCTCCACAAGCCTGCCTCTCCCAGCGCGATTGGTGTCTGGGATTGGAGTTTTGCAAACGTTGAACTATAAACAACCGGAATCAACCCGAAAATCATCGATACCACCGTAACCAAAAGCACCACCATCAATGGATTAGAGGGTTCTTCCTCCGCTATCAATACTTGGGGGCGTTCTTGCGTTTTCATTACTAAAACCTTTTGATTAATTTCTAAAAATTGTGCATCTATTTAAATCTAGCAAAAATTCTGTAGCTGAATATACAAAAATCTTCTTTTACAAAAGTTTAAAATAGCCTGAACTCGATTTTCTCGGTAGTGATGAATTTCAGCGAATACTGCACCTATCAAAAGGAGGAAATCAGATTTAGCAACTTTGCCGAACCCGCTGAGGGATGCAACCACCATCCGTGTCTAGAGAGGAGTCAATGTCAGGAAATGCTCACATAGGATTAATCTAATTTGGCTTGAGATTCTGAGCCTTCGACCAAATAACGCGATCGCATTCTGAAAATATAGAGACTTATCAATATCATTTAATTTTTTTAAGCCCTTACAATCTAATGGCTCCAAGACTATCCGCAAAACCTATTAATAAATGCTGACTTAGTAAGATGTGACAGATGTAAACAGACGGCTTCTAGAGCGCCTAACTAGAAAATAGCAGCAGAGAAATCGGTCTAAAAATCCAAGCTGAGGAAAGCAGCTTTAGTAAAAACTTCTCATACCTTCCCTTTGATCAAAGGGAAGTTATTTGCTTGAAAAAAACAAACGGTTATCGCTCAGGAAATACTCAAAAATAATCCCTCCATTACTCAAAAATAATCCCTCCATTACACATTTTGCATGAGTTGAATGCAAAATGTGCAATGGAGAAGAAAGAATACTTCACAATACAGATACAATACCTAACAAGATAGAGATTTCAAAAGAAATCTGTCTTTTGTAACAAATTCTACGAACTCAGATTATTCAGTTCATTACTCTAACAGTAGCGCTTATTGCTAAAAAAACTAACGTTCGGCAGCTCGGCTCGATAAGGTGAGATTTTATGTTTGAAAACTTTCAATCAAAAAATAGACCGAACCCCGTGGCAAGCGCCTAATTACGTAAATTTTTTACCTAGGATTTATATCCCCAATTGAATCTATAAAATTTACGCTAACCCAAGAACAGTTCCCGCTTTGATGCATACTTTACTTGAAAAGAAGAGGTTCTGAAATGTCCGGATTATGGTCATTTAGCGGTCGATACCGCATCTTACACCTGACCTGGTTTGCATTCTTTTTAACCTTTGTCGTTTGGTTCAACTTCGCCCCTTTTGCCACAGCGGTGAAAGCAGATTTAGGTTTAAATGAAGCCCAACTCAGAACTCTCGCTATTTGTAACGTTGCGCTCACCGTTCCGGCTCGAATTATTGTCGGCATGATTCTGGATCGCTACGGTCCTCGGATCACCTATTCATGCCTTTTAATTTATGCGGCGATTCCTTGCCTGATGTTTGCATTTGCACAGAATTTTTCCCAATTAGTATTAAGCCGCTTAGCGCTGAGCATCGTTGGGTGTGGATTTGTGATTGGCATTCGGATGGTGGCGGAATGGTTTCCCCCGAAAGAAATTGGCTTAGCAGAAGGCATTTATGGCGGCTGGGGTAACTTTGGATCGGCAGGTGCAGCGTTTACCCTCCCGACAATTGCCACAGCAGCTGCCTTTTTAGGGGCAGGTCAAGTTAACTGGCGGTTTGCGATCGCGCTCACCGGAATTGTTGCCGCTATCTACGGAATTGTTTATTACTTAAACGTCCAAGATACCCCTCCAGGTAAGGTTTACCAACGTCCCCAAAGCAGCGCCGGAATAGAAGTGACTACCCAGAAAGACTTCTGGTTTCTATTACTTAGCAACATTCCCTTAGTCGGCGTTTTGGGCGTCATTGCTTGGCGCTTAAATCAAGTTAAATTTCTCAATATCACTCAACTGTATGTCACCTGGTTTCTGCTGCTGTGCTTGTATGCATTCCAAGCTTATAACTGTTGGAAAGCAAATCACAGCTTGATGACTGGTAAAAAGCGCTACTCTGCTGAAGAGCGCTATCAATTTGGTCAAGTTGTCAATTTAGAAATTGCTTATCTTGCCTGTTTTGGCTCAGAGCTAGCTGTTGTTTCCATGCTCCCAACGTTTTTTCAAAGAGGCTTTGGATTAACAGAGGCGCTAGCAGCGGGAGTTGCCGGAACTTATGCCTTTATGAACTTGGCGGCTCGTCCAGGAGGGGGCTTAATTTCTGACAAGATTGGCAGCCGGAAGTGGACGCTGGCGGCAACGCTTGCTGGCACAGGAATTGGCTATCTAGTGTTTAGCGGTTTGGGTGCAAATATACCCCTGTTCGGGGTAGTTATTGTGACCATGATTGCTTCCTTCTTTGTCATGGCAGCGGAAGGTGCGACCTTTGCAATTGTTCCTCTAATTAAGCGGCGCGTAACGGGTCAGATTGCTGGTAACGTGGGTGCTTATGGCAACGTAGGAGCGGTAATTTACCTCACCGTCTATAGCTTTTTACCTCAGGATGCTGCGGGCGATCGCATATTTTTCCAGATGCTAGGAATTGTTGGCTTAATTTCGGCTAGTCTTTGTGCGTTTCTTCTCAAAGAACCGGAAGGCTCTCATGAAGGTGAAGAAGTCGGAATAACATCCTCAAAAACTCCCGTTTTCTCGCACGAACGCGAACAAAATTAATTTTGTTACAAGCGCTAATTGGTAATAGATAAGGTGTTAAGGGTTATACCAACTTAGGTTTAATAACTGCCTTTTTCTAAAACCAAGCGAGTAGGGGTGAGTTTCAATCTCACCCCAATATTTTTATGGCGTGTCGAGCGGGTTTAGAGATATGCTTGGCTACTCATGCTTCCTTACCAATTTAGATAGATTATTAATATTCTTTCTGGATAAAGTTGTTTTTAATACACCTAGACGGGTGATTTGGGATTAAGTTAACCTTGCTTTCCTACTCACACTGCTAGTGACTTTGAGGAGATTTTATGTCGTCTCCCGATCGAACAACTGCCAGCAACGAGCATAACGTATATGCTGATACATTACCTAACGATTCCAACAGTGCAGGCGAACTAACTTATCAGCAAATTATTCTCTGTTCGGCAGTCATTGGAATTGCTGGAGGATTAGTTGCAACGGTTTATTATTACGCACTGGAATTAAGCCTGCATTTTGTTTGGCACACGCTGCCTGGTGTTTTGAATCCTTACTTCCCTAGCGGATTTCCCGCCTGGAATTACGTGTGGATTGCTACCACAATTGGGGGATTTTTTGTCGGTCTCACACTGCACTTCATGGGACTTCCCGGTGAAGTTTCTCTAGTCGTTGATAAGGTACACGATCCAGGACGAATTTCTCTACGCCAAACTCCGGCAATGATTGTTGCCTCTCTGTTTTCGATTACAGCTGGTGGCAGTGCTGGCCCTGAAGCCCCGCTAGTACAAATCAATGGCAGTTTTGGCGGCTGGCTGGGTCAAAAGCTCAATCTGAGCCTGACGACAACCCGCGTGCTGACTTTCTGCGGCATGAGTGCGGCACTAGGTGCCTTCTTCGGTGCGCCTCTTGGTGGCGCACTCTTCGCCCTAGAAATTCCCCATCGTCGGGGATTGGAATACTACGAAGCGCTCATTCCTGCCGTGCTTTCGGCAATCTTAAGCTTTTTTGTGTTTCGATTTAACACGGGGTTGACGATTGGGGGGATGTATCACTTTGTCGCACCTCCTAAGCTTTCCCTGGTGAATTTGGGTCAAGGCGCACTGCTGGGGGCGCTAGGGGCGCTGATTGCGATCATCTTTATTGTTCTGTTCCGGAGTATTGGGTACTTGACTCAATACATCGAACACCACACGATTGCGCTGGCTACTTTGGGAGGGTTCGCAATTGGGCTGATTGCTTTAGTGTTTCCCCAGACCCTATTTTTTGGCGAAAAGGAAATTCATACGATTGTCGAAACAGGTTCGACGTTTGGAGTGACGATGTTGCTCGCGATCGCGTTTGCGAAGATGCTAGCAGTTAGTTTCACTCTCCACTCCGGTTTCCGGGGAGGATTCATCTTTCCGCTGTTTTACATTGGTGCAGCAGTTGGCTTGGCGATTTCTCTAGCTTTTCCACAAATCCACCCGACAATCGGTATGATTTGCATGATGGCGGCAGTGAACGTGGCGGTGACAAAAACACCGATTAGTTCCACTGTAATTCTCAGCGTGCTTTCAGACACCGCAATGGTGCCGGTTCTGGTGATTGCCAGTTTTGTCAGTTTCCTGTTGACTACCCAAGTCTCCTTGATTCAAACGCAGCGATCGCGCACGCCGACCGGGTTGCAAAACCCCACCTCGCTGCCCCTATATACTGCTGCTAGTGACTTTCCACAAACCAGCCCTTGAATCCTGCCGATATTGAAAGCTTTTCACGATTGTGGTAATGCTCCTATTAGTCGCAGTTTATGCCTTTAGGAGCTTTTTCTTTGGAGAAGTTATTCATCAAAATTTTTGTTATTTTTAATGAATTAATTACCCAGAAAATGAATGAAGACTGACAATTCTACCACTAATTTCTTTCAGTTTGAAGCCGATTTTGTAGAGTCCTTGCGTTGCATTCCGATGCAGGTGCGGATGAAATTAGACACTTGCGGCGTCAAACTAAAATTGCCTCACTGGCACCAATTTAGTCAAGCGGAACGACAAACCTTGGTAGAGATGCCCTGTACCACAACAGATGAAGCTCAAGCCTACCGGAAATTACTGCACCAATTCGTTGTAGAACACACGGGCGTCTCTCCAAGCGACCTTCCGATAGAACCTCATCCAGATTGGATGGATGCTACAAAAATACCGGCTAACATTCAGGAAAAGGCAGCAGAATTTGGAGCAATACTGACACCCCAACAATGGGCAGAACTCACTCCCGCCCAACGCTTTGCCCTCATCAAACTCAGCCGCCCCAGTCACGAAAACCAAAACTTTTTACCCGCACTCCAAGAATTTCACTTAATCTGAGCTATCAAGAAATGTGAAAAAAATTGCTACTTACCTTGCTGCGGCATAGTTATTAGGTTACAAACGATGCTGGCAGTGCTAGAAAAAGCGTTTGTGGTTTGTCCCATCACGCTCATTATTCATCTGCCGTCAACTTTACAGGACATCTTCAACATGCCTTTTACCGCTAGCGTTATTTCATGTCAGGAGTGGGGGGCCAGACCCCCCAAACAGTGGTCAGAGGAAACCACACCTAAATACGTGATCGTTCACCATACCGATACGCCCAATCCCCCCAGCCATATATCGAAAGGAACTGTGGATGGAGCGAAAAAATTTGCCAAAAGTGTTCAGAATACCCACATGGATGTTTTCGGCTGGTGGGATTCCGGTCATAATTTTTTGAATACAACGGACGGCGTTCTCCTAGAAGGAAGAAATGGCACTTTAGCAAAAATTAAACGAGGTTTGTGTATTCGCTCGTCTCATGCTGGCAGTGCTCTAGGCAATGAATCGCCGGGAATTGAAAATGAAGGCAGATTCATGACCCATCAGATGGGTGAAAAACAATGGAATAGTTTAGTCGATTTATGCGTTTCAATTTGCAGTTCCTGCAAAATTTCTCCTGATAATATCAAAGGGCATCGAGATTTTTCTGCCACTGATTGCCCTGGTGATTGGTTATACGCTCAACTACCCCGTTTGCGTCAAGCCGTTCGTCAAAAGTTGAGTGCAATCGGTGTTCCGACAGACGATGGTTCCTTAAGAGTTGGATCGCGAGGAGAAAAAGTCAAACAATTGCAGCAGTTTTTGAAGGACAAAGGTTTTAATCCTGGTCCCATTGATGGTAGTTTTGGTACGGGCACAGAAACGGCTGTGATTGCTTTTCAGAAATCCCAAGGGTTAAAGGCGGATGGAGTGGTAGGAACAACTACCTGGAATGCGCTCACCAATCCCACACAAGTGCCTCCAGTTAATCTGGTGAATATGTGCAAATACTACCAAGGGTTGCCTCATCAAGATGATGCGCTGGAGTGGCTTCAGACGCAGATTCCGAAAGCAACCCTCGATGAGTTTGGGAAAAGATGGCGTAAGACAACTTAAAAATGAGTGAGATAAAGTCAGGGGTTAGGAAAACAAACGATTCAGAATTTTCTCTTCCTCCTGGCTTTTATCTGCTTCGACAGCAATCCTTGCAGTAGTTATTAAATTCTCTATTGTCTTGTTGGATCGCCCTGTGGGACTTGGAGCAGTTCATTTCTTCCGAAATCAAATAAGACGGCTATTGGATGATTTACATTATTCGAGAGTCAGGGTTTGATAACATTTAAGGAATAAGTTGACGAACGGCTTACCGCTAGCTTCATCTGTTATTGCCTCTGGCTTGGTTGCTTGAGAATGACTTTTGGCTTGGCATAAGCGGATGAAAAGTCGATGCCCCCCTAATGAAGATTAAACGCGCTCCAAAACATAAACCCGAAAACATTTGGTCGAAAGAATGGGATGATCTACTGCGGGGTGCCGCGGGTGGGTTTTTATTCGGAATTCCGCTACTGTACACGATGGAAGTCTGGTGGATTGGGTCGTTCACGGAACCGCCGGTGATGCTAGCTGCGATCGCTGCCACGTTTATCGTCGTTTTCCTGCTCAATCGCACCGAAGGCTTTCGCAAATATAAGGATATTCGACCGGGTGAAGCGGTGATAGATACCCTTGAAGCGATCGCTATCGGCGTCGTCTGCGCGACAAGTATCCTAATTTTATTGCGCGAAATCACCTTCGATACCTCTTTGGGTGAAGCATTAGGAAAAATAATCTTCGAGAGTGTACCGTTTGCTTTGGGTGTGGCGCTAGCGCGTTCTTTTTTAAGTGGCGATCGCTATCAATCTCCTAACAGCGATGAAAATCCCCCACAACCAGACAAAACCCGTCTCAATGCGACCTTGGCAGATATTGGGGGTACTTTGATTGGTGCCACGATTATTGCCTTTAACATTGCGCCTACTGACGAAATTCCCATGCTAGTCGCTGCTTCTTCCCCTCCGTGGCTGATTGCGATTATTGTTGCCTCGCTGTTAATTTCTTATGGGATTGTCTTTCAGGCTGGCTTTACTAATCAACAACAACGGAAACAACAGCAAGGACTTTTTCAGCGTCCCTTAAGCGAAACTGTTTGCTCCTATTTAGTGTCGCTTCTGGCAGCCACATTTATGTTGTGGTTCTTCCACCAGCTGAGCTTTGACGATCCGTGGCAAATGTGGTTGAGCTATACATTGTTACTAGGACTCCCAGCCACTGTAGGTGGCGCAGCAGGAAGGTTGCTAGCATGAGCCAAACGAATCAAGATAGCAATTCATCCCAACAGCAACGACCGCCGCGATCGCTTGCGGAATGGGTTTCCTTTGCGATCGCGACATCTATTGTGGCGCTACTCGTAGGACTGGTGCTGTATGACTGGGCAACCCAGAAAAATGAACCCCCGACTCTATCAGTCACCGCGAAGGAAAGAGAACTTCGTCAAACTCAAGAGCAATTCTACATCCCTTTTGAAGTGACGAATACTGGTGGAGAAACTGCTGAATCAGTCCAGATTATTGCCGAGTTGCGGGTTAATGGGAAAGTTGAAGAAACTGGCGAACAACAAATTGACTTTCTCTCCGGCGGCGAAAAGGAAGAAGGCGCATTTATCTTTAGCCGCAATCCCCGCGATGGCGAGTTAGTCGTACGAGTCTCTAGCTACAAGTTACCTTAAGTTTTTTGATAACTGCTCATTTCCCGGTTCGCTGTAATTATTGGAAACGATGCAATGGTTAATAACAAGCTTGTCGCAGCGAATACTCGATTTGCCTTCAAACTATTTAGGGAACTTACAAAGCAGGAGCCTGACAAAAACATTTTTGTTTCTCCAGCAAGCATAGCGATCGCGCTCTCAATGACCTATAACGGCAGTGTGGGGCAGACACAAGCGGCAATGGCGATCGCGCTGGAATTGCAAGAAATGAGCTTGCAACAAGTCAACGAAGCTAACTTACAGTTGAAACAATCGCTAGAAAATCTGGATAACGAGGTGGAGTTAGCGATCGCTAATTCGCTTTGGGCGCAGCAGGATGTCGAATTTAAACGGGATTTTTTGAAGCGAACCCAAGAGTTCTACGGTGCAAAAGTAACCAACCTGGACTTTAGTAGTTCCGATGCTTTGGCAACTATTAACGGTAGTGGTGAATAGTAATGGTCAGGAGCGAAGGGAGGCATTGTAATGATGCACAAAGTACCAAATCGCACCGATATGATTGCTCAGTTTCTTGGAGAACGACAAGGTTTTACGAACCAAGCGCCCCACTCGCTGCCGCAGAGTGTTGTTGAACCGCTCAATTAAACTTGTTTTCCCCGTTTCTTTGCCAACAGCTCGATGCCGCTTGCTCGGTAGCACCTGCTCATACGCTTCCCAAAAATCGGTGTAGCAGATGGCGCACTGGCGATAAACTGCTGGCAAGGATTTCCAAAGTCCTTTGGCTGATTGACGGGAACGATCACCGATAAACACCCCGACGATTTCACGAGTGTCTGCATCAATGGCTAACCAGATCCATTGTTTGTTCTCTTTGGAACCGACAAATGACCACATCTCGTCCAGTTGAATCGTCAACTGACCCGTTTTTTTTGGGCGACTTCTACTGCCTTTGGGGTCTTCTGGTACTTCTGATTGACGTACATCTGTAGCCAACGCTCAGAAACACCCGTCACTCGTGCGATTGCTGCAAGCGCCAAGCGTTCCAGCAACAGTTTATCAATCAATTGGCGGGTTGGCTGATCAATCGGTTGCCGGCTCGCATTCTCCACAAACTGCCGTCCGCAGTCTTGGCAACGGAATCGAGGTTTGCCGTAGTGCGTATGCCCGTATTTGATGATTTGAGTTGATTGGCACTTAGGACAGTACATTGAGCAGTCCCTAATGATTAAAGTTGCTAGCTTGCTAGCTTACCATTACTATGCATTACTACCCTATTAACAACTGGGTAAGCGAAAACACCCACGGCAAAATCGAGACAATTCTCCAAAAGCTTGACCCTCAAACCGTTTTAATCCTAATTAACGCTATCTATTTTAAAGGTATTTGGGCAAGCCCTTTCGATAAAGAAAATACACACGATAGAGCCTTTACATTACTTGATGGGACGCAGAAACAGTACCCGATGATGTCTCAGCACAGAACCTACCGCTACTACCAAGGTAAGAACTTTCAGGCGGTTAATTTACCCTACGGTAGTGAACAGGTGAGTATGTACATCTTCCTTCCAGATCAAGACTCAAACTTGCAAGCATTCCACAAAAATCTGAACGCTGAAAACTGGAATCAATGGATTTACCAATTCTGGCGAGAGGAAGGAACACTCGTTTTACCCCGCTTTCAGCTAGAGTATCAAGTAGCACTCAATGATGCCCTGATTGCCTTGGGGATGGGAATGGCTTTTGAAGGAGGTTTCCAGCAGATGTCTGCCCAAGACATTGCCATTGCCAGCGTCATCCATAAAACCTTTCTCGAAGTCAACGAAGAAGGAACCGAAGCCGCCGCCGCAACTGGTATAGAAGCCTCATTCGGTCCCCCCGACCCTCCCTTTAGCATGGTGGTTGACCGCCCGTTTTTCTGCGCGATTCGGGATGATGATACTGGAAGTTTGCTGTTTATGGGTTCTATTATGGAGCCACAGACTGCAACATCCAAGCAATCAAACAGGAGTTAGGAAAATGGCGGGAAAAAAAATCTTGATGCTCGTCGGTGACTTTGTTGAAGACTACGAAGTAATGGTGCCTTTCCAGGCATTACAAATGGTTGGGCATACTGTCCATGCAATTTGTCCCGATAAGAAAGCTGGAGATAAGGTGCGAACCGCAGTCCATGACTTTGAAGGCGACCAAACTTATAGTGAAAAACCCGGTCACAACTTCACCTTAAATGCCACCTTTGATGAAGTGGAAGCGACAGAATACGACGCCTTAGTCGTTCCTGGTGGACGTGCGCCAGAATATATCCGTTTGAACCAGAAAGTATTAGAAATCACCCGCCACTTTGCCGAAGCAAATAAACCGATTGCTGCAATTTGTCACGGGTTACAAGTTTTGGTGGCAGCGGGAGTGCTAGAAGGCAGAAGTTGCACCGCTTACCCCGCGTGCGGCCCGGATGTTAACCGGGCAGGTGGGCTTTACGTGCATATTCCACCAGATGAGGCAATGGTTGACGGTAACTTAGTAACAGCACCTGCATGGCCTGCTCATCCTAACTGGTTGGCAGAATTCTTGAAACTTTTGGGAACGAAGATTGAGCATCAAGAAATGGTTGCGGTTTAACGGTCTCAATCCTATCGAAGTTAGATAATTTACTTGTCTTAGCGCTACCTACACTTGCGATTCGGTCTTAGCTCCCCTTTTAAGGCTACGGTGTACGCACATCTTGGGTTAAGGGGCAAAAAGTTGATTGATCCCCTAAATCTCCCTTTTTAAGGGGAACTTTGACTTAATTCGCCACCTTTTTTAAGGGGGGTTGGGGGATCAAAACGGGACTTGCAAGTTAAAGAAGTCTTGTGCGTATACGGTAGCTTTAAAAGAGGGTTTGGGGGCTTTCTTTGGATGTAACATCACTAATCGAGAAGTATTTGATTAGAAATCCAGTTCCTCAATCACAACCGTTCTTTTTTTCTGTTTTTAAAAAACTACTGGCTCGACTGTTCTCTTGTCTGGGTATCCAGCTTATCTACTCGATTACGCAAACGCTCCAACTCTAATCGATAGGTTTCTAATTGGCTTCTTGGAACCGTTAACCCTTCTTGATTAACTCGATTTCCAGCAGGATTATCAATGAGTTGTTCAACTTGATTTAAGCAGGCATTTAAACCGGCAGCAAATTCATACCGAGTTACAGGCCGATTGCCTTGAAAAGTTCCATCGCCATTTCCACTGAGACACCCATAACGCTCTGTTGGAGGTGGCATTTGAGAATTTGGATTATTGGGAATCGCTTCCTGTGCAACTGCACTGTTTGCTAACAGCAAGGCCATTCCCAAAACGGCTGGACTATATAAAAGTAGAGTCTTAAAAAATTTAGACATTTTAATTCTTTCCACTTAACTTGCAAAAAGGTAACTTGAATTCTGCTGAAAAAGAAACTTTTATATCTTATTGTAATGAAAATCAACTAGCTATGTGTTGATTGCTGCTGGGAAAAGTATCAAAGTTTACTTACTTCTAATTACAGATACCAGGTTCCGCCTTCAGACGTTATCCCAGTAATAGGTAAAGCGCTAAATATAAAAATTTATACTGTCTCAGGAGAACGCTGAATGAATTTACCAGGAACCTCCGTCTCTGTTTGGCTCGACACTACAGAAGGGACAAAATACCCGCAATTGACCAGTGATATTACCGTAGATGTTGCCATTGTAGGCGGAGGGATTACTGGCTTAACCGCTGCGTTGCTATTGAAACGCGCTGGATTAAGGGTTGCAGTAATCGAGGGATCGCAAATTGGCAGTGGTGTCACCGGCTATACGACTGCCCACCTCACCGAAGCTGCTGACGAACGCTACCAAGACCTGATTTCCTCCTTGGGCGACACGGATGCGAAGCTGGTAGCAGAATCCAGTCGTGCGGCGATTGAACGCATTGCTAAGTTTGTGGCAGAAGAGAAGATTGATTGTGATTTTCAGCGAGTGCCGGGATATCTTTACACTGAAAAATCCCAGGATGTGTCTGAAATTGAGTCAGAGGCGGAAGCGGTTAGCAAGTTAGTGATTCCGGCTGCTTTGACCAAGGATGTGCCACTGCCATTTCCGGTAGAAGCGGCGGTGATGTTCCCCAATCAAGCGCAGTTTAACCCGATTCCCTATCTCCAAGGGCTTGCGAAGGCGATTGACGGTGGTGGCAGTTTTATTTTTGAGCAGTCATCTGTTGTCGATATCACCGGAGACAAGCCGAGTCGAGTTTCTACCGAACAGGGGACGGTAACGGCACTAGATGTGATTATTGCTACTCATACGCCGATTCACAATCTGAACAGTCTCCCGGACTTGTATGTAATGTCCACAAAAATTGCCCCGTATCGTTCTTACGTTATCGGAGTGAGATTGCGATCGCCATTACCGCCAGGACTGTTTTGGGATACCGAGGAGCCGTATCACTATACACGCAGCTACAAAGACCTGCTGATTATTGGCGGTGAAGACCACAAGACGGGTGAGGATGTGGATAATGAGGCGTGTTTCGAGCGCTTGGAAGCGTATGCGCGATCGCTCTATGATGTCGCCTCTATCGATTATCGCTGGTCAGCTCAATTGTATGAGCCGGTCGATGGTCTACCCTATATCGGGAAAACCGCAGCGAATTCTAATATCTACGTTGCTACCGGCTATTCTGGCAACGGCATGACCTTCGGCACCGTTGGCGGGATGCTAACAAGCGACTTGATTCTGGGACGGACGAATCCCTGGAGCGACCTTTACGACCCCAATCGCGCGAATATCCTAGCCAGCGCTCAGCGGTTTGTGACGGAGAATCTGGGCGTCGCCAAGCACTTTGTAGCGGATCGGCTTTTCAAGTCGGAGGGCAATGAACCCTCGGACGTAGCACCAGGCGAAGGCAAGATTCTTGACATCAACGGAAAGAAATATGCCGTCTACCGCGACGAGACGGATTATCTCTGTTCGCTTTCTCCAGTGTGTACTCACGCTGGATGCATTGTTGACTGGAATAACGCCGAAAAAACTTGGGATTGCCCTTGCCACGGTGGACGTTTCAGCCCTACGGGTGAGGTACTCAATGGCCCGCCGATTACGGATCTCGATCAAAAAGAATTGCCCAGTCAATTTACAACAAAAAGTTAACTACATTCACTTTTCTTTTCCCTCTCCAGATTGATTAAGTCAATCTGGAGGGTTGCTAGCGTGTTGGGTGAATAGAAACAAGAAATCTTCTCTGGATTTCATTTTTTTAGACACAGTTTAAGGACACACTAATGCCAGCAGAACAACAGCTACAACCACCCCAACATCAAGACCATCGACCGGGTACCGAATCAGAAATGACGCCTAGCCCCAAGGCAGACGATAGTAAATATCAAGGTAGCAACAAATTACGCGATAAAGTGGCACTGATTACCGGCGGTGATAGTGGCATTGGTCGCGCAGTTTCTATCTTTTTTGCCAAAGAAGGCGCTGACGTGGCAATCATGTATCTGAACGAACACGATGATGCCCAAGAAACGAAACGGCTGGTAGAAGAACAAGGGCGCAAATGTATTACGATTCCTGGCGACATTGGTGACGAAAAATTCTGTCAGCAGGCTGTAGAAAATACGGTTGCGGAGCTTGGGAAACTCGATATTCTTGTTAACAACGCTGCCGAACAGCATCCTCAAGAAAGCATCGAAGACATCACTGCCGAACAGCTTGAGCGCACGTTCCGGACTAACATTTTCTCAATGTTTTTCTTGACGAAAGCTGCACTCAAGCACCTCAAAGAAGGCAGCGCGATTATCAACACCACTTCGGTGACAGCTTATAAAGGGAATCAGCAGCTGCTCGATTATTCGTCTACTAAAGGGGCCATTGTTGCCTTTACGCGATCGCTCTCAAAATCTCTGGTGGAAAAGGGAATTCGCGTGAATGGCGTCGCCCCAGGCCCCATCTGGACGCCGCTCATTCCCTCAACTTTCCCAGAGGAAAAAGTTGCCTCTTTTGGTAAACAAGTGCCGATGCAACGGGCTGGACAGCCAGAAGAAGTTGCACCTAGCTACGTCTTTTTGGCATCAGACGACTCTTCTTATATGTCCGGTCAGATTTTGCATCCCAACGGTGGCGATGTTGTCAATGCTTAACGCTGAGATGACTACCGATTTTTCTTGAAAGAATAGAAACCCGTTTTCTGGTTAGAGAACGGGTTTTTTGATAGATGTTAGAAGTTAGCGATAGGATGCATCCTAGGGTATACGCCTATACCTTGAAAGGTGGGTCTTGTGCGTACAAAAGCTGCTCCCCGTAGGCTGAAGAATTTTTAGTTGAGTCTGCGTAGGCAGGCTTTGTTTATGTACACCTACCCTTCTAGTGCGGGGGCGTGTATTTACCTAGTGAAACAAAAAAACTCCCACCACGTAAGTGGTGGGAGTGCAAACGTCAGTTAAGTTTAGAGAGGTATGGCTTTAGAGGTTGAGTGTGCTTCCGATTACTTCGTCGAAGCTGCCATTTCTTGCTGAATTTTGCTCTTGGCAGCTTTGAATTCGCTAGACATTTGCTCTTTTTGTTCGGTGCTGCAATTGTTGTCAATGGCTGCAAACATCGTGCTTTCTTCTTGACGAATATGATCGCCAACCGCATCCATCAACTGCTTAATTTTTGATTTGAATTCGTCTTTGGAAGAAGCAGGGTTGATCGCTTTAATTTCATCCAACATCCGCTTCATCTCGGCTTGCTCATCGTACAGCTCTTGAGTATTGTCGTCCCCGTAGAAAGAGCGAACTCTGGGATAAACGATTTCTTCTTCGGCTTGAGCGTGTGCCAATAAATCTTTGTAGAGCTGCCCAAAATACTCTTGGAGTTTTTGAGGATCGTCAGTAGCCCCAATTTCTGTAAAGATGGTGTTGGTCTTATTGTGATCCAGGCGGATGAGCGTCTGGATGTTCATATCTTGCTTATCGGTGTTTTGGGTGACGGCACTACCAAACACACCAGACAAGGCTGCAACAGCGTCTTGAACTCGTGCCCACAGTCCCTGATCTGCGTCTTTTCCAGTCAGTTCGCGGACACCCACGAGTTCTAGCAGTCCTTTGAGTTGTTCCTGGTGAGCGCGGTTCTCAAAGTTAACAGCATTTAAAGGTCCAATCGCCAGTTCAATATCAGCACCCACGACTTGAGCAGCTTTGTGAACTACGATACCGCTCATCGCCTGAGCGTGCTTCAGGAGTTCGTGTTGAACTAATTTCTGATAGAGAGACAGCTTATCACCAGACATTAATTCTTGGGTCTTCTGAACAAATTCCTGAACTGTCTCGTGGGGTTCAGAGGGAACGCCGTACTGAACAATTACCGTTTCTAGAACGCCCAGGTTTTTCTGGTCGTCCTGGAGCATATTCTGCAAGCGATCGCGCACATCTTGATCGTGAGTGGCACCGAGCAGTGTTTGCTCGTTAGAGATGATTAAATTTTGCGTCGCTTTCATGTCTGCCAATTTTTGAGCGATCGCAATGCGCTTTGTATCGTCCAGTGTTGATACCATTTTTGTTCCTTCTTTGAAATATTATGATTTTTGAATCTTTATGAATAATCTCACAATCTCTTAAGGTAATTCATCTTTCCCGCGACTGAATCCAAAAGTATGGTTTATAGCGGAGATAAATACTTTTAACTTATAGATTTTTATTTGGAATTCAAATTATTAAAACTTCTACTTTTGATAGTTTGCAAAATTAGGGTTCTTGAGTATATTGATGATTCATTTAAACAAGTTTCAAGAATATATCGCTGTAAATGATTTGTGAACGTGAGTTCTTCGGCCTCTCTAAAAAGCTGGAGAGCTGAACCAATGGTATCTCATACCTAAAAGAGGATAGATATACTTTATTCCTTGAATATTCCTTCAATAGAAAACGTAAAGTTAAGCGCTCAAGAAAAATTAACTCGTCAATAAAATAAATCTAGGAGGCTAGCTTATAGACCTTCCTAGATTTAATTGCTTTATTCGGGCGATGGCAGTTAGCGATCGCACTTATTAACTATAGGGAAGCTACGTTCCAAACCTCCCTACAGAGTTAATTCTGTTCGCGCGCACTACTACTTGCTAGAAGCTGCCATCTGGTCTTGTAGCTTGCTCTTAACAGATTTGAACTCGGTTGCCATTTGTTGTTGCTGCTCGCTGCTGAAATTATCGCGCAGCTTAGCGAACATCTCGTTCTCTTCTTGATTAATGTGATGGTTGGTAGCGTCGCTTAGCTGACGAACTTTCGCTTTGAACTCAGAAGAAGAAGGACTCATCGCCTTAATTTCATCCAGCATACGAGCTTGCTCAGCTTGCTCGTTATACAGATCCTGCGTGTCCTGATAATAGGAGCGCACTGCTGGATAAACAACTTGCTCTTCGGCTTTAGCGTGAGCCATCAAGTCTTTGTAAAGCTGACCGAAGTATTCTTGGATCTTTTGAGCGTCGTTGGAATTCTCAATTTCCATAAACAAGGTCTTCGCCTTGCTGTGATCCATGCGAAGAATTTCACCGATAGTCATATCAGAACGG
The DNA here is from genome assembly GCF_039961925.1 of Trichocoleus sp. DQ-U1. Taxonomy (NCBI): domain Bacteria; kingdom Bacillati; phylum Cyanobacteriota; class Cyanophyceae; order Leptolyngbyales; family Trichocoleusaceae; genus Trichocoleus; species Trichocoleus sp. DQ-U1. Next base: position 25,536 of record NZ_JAMPKB010000017.1, read on the forward strand.
TCGGAGGTTTGGGTGACAGCACTACCAAATACCCCTGATAATGCGGCAACGGCGTCTTGAACCCGTCCCCACAGTCCTTGATCGGCTTCTTGTCCGGTTAGTTCGCGAACACCCAGAATTTCCAGAATACCTTTCAGTTGCTCTTGGTGAGCGCGGTTCTCAAAGTTAACGGTATTCAAGGGAGTAATGGCAGCTTCAACATCAGCACCAACTACTTGAGCAGCTTTGTGAATCAGTAGACCCGTCATGGTTTGCTTATGCTTAAGCAATTCATGCTGAGATACTTTTTCAAACAAAGTCAGTTCAGAACTTTCCATTAGTTTCTGAGCTTCACCAATTATCTTGGTTGTGGATTCCTTGGGTTCGGCTTTGACACCGTACTGAATAATTACAGTATCGAGAACACCGAGGTTTTTCTGATCGTCATCAAGCATATCTTGTATGCGCTTGCGAAGATCATCATCGGCGAGCGCAGAGATGAACTTTTGCTCGTTAGCAATTAGCAAGTTTTGCAGCGCTTTCATATCTGCCAACTTCATGCCAATCGCTATGCGCTTGGTATCATCTAGTGTCGTTACCATTCTTTTGTTCTCCACTCAATAATCATAGGATCGGAATCTATCTCGAAGATAGTCATCTCTGTCGAGTAGATTCATCTCTCTTTTGAGAGATCCCCCTTATTTATCCTTTTTATAACGTCCAATTTTTATTGGCTCTATCCAAAGATAGAAAAGATTCAAAACCTTAGGACTTTTATCTTTTTTAGTTGGCTTACTATATTCTTGTTTTGGTTATTCGGCATCTATCGTAAATCATATTTGAAAAGTTAAAATAGCCTGAAGTTTGATGACGGAGATTTGACAAGCTAGTTATTATAAAAACAGTTTTGTGCCACTATCTTAAGAATGAAATATTGAGTTTAAATTTGTGTATAGCCGATCACTTTGTCACCATTCCACCATCAGGCAGATACACTTCTTAATACGGGTCGCTAGATTGACTCAATAACAGACTCAATTAAGACAAGGGCAGGAGACAGGGCGTGACGACGAATAAGGATGCTTCTCTGGGGCAGCAGGCACTTAACAAAGCAGCAGAAATAGGATTATCTAGCCAACTCGATGAAGTAGAAGAATTAGCGGTAGATATCCAGAGCGATCCACTGAAAATGGTTCAGGGACAGGTGGATTCAGTCACCGTTGAAGGTGAAGGTTTGGTTATGAACAAAGACCTCCGGATGCAGGAAATGAAAATGGAAATGCGTGGCATCTCCATCAATCCCCTCAGCGCTGCTTTTGGCAAAATTGAATTAACCAAACCCACTGATGCAACGACCCACGTTGTCTTGACGGAAGCAGACATCAACCGGGCATTTAACTCAGAATTTGTCGGTAGTAAGCTGCAAAGTATGCAGGTATCAGTCAATGGACAACCGATGACTATTGACACTAAAAAAGTAGATTTTCGCCTACCCGGTGAGAACAAAATTGCATTGAGTGCCGACGTGCTGCTACGCGAATCTGGAGAAACCACGCAAATTGCCTTTACAGCAGTGCCTCGAGTTGGTGCAAATGGGCAGAAGGTCAATCTGGAAGACGTTGAGTATACCGAAGGCAAGGAACTCTCCCCGGAACTGACGGCGGCGCTATTAGAAAAATCGAGCGAACTATTGAACCTAAGTAACTTCGATCTACAAGGAATGTCGCTTCGCATCAAACAATTAAATCTAGAATCGGGAAAAATGACGCTTTTGGCGGAAGCGCGCGTGGAGCAAATTCCTTCAGGCTAGTGATGAGCTGTTCGCGGTTCGCTATTCGCGGTTAGCTGAGTGGGTTACGATCGGCAACCCAAAGCTAATAGCTAATAGCGATCGCTTGCTTTCACTCGTCTAACTCCTAGAATCCATAGAGAAGAACATGACACAAACTCCCAATATCCCGCCGCTGATTGAAAGTGATGAGACCGATTATCAAGATAGCGGGGTGACAAGCACAGTCGCGATCGCAGGACATCCCCTGCATCCACTGATCGTCACCTTTCCCATTGCTTTTTTGACCACGCCAGCAGCAGCGGATCTCGCCTACTGGTGGACAAAAGATCTCTTCTGGGCACAAGCCTCCTTTTGGCTAATCGGCATTGGCTTGGCAAGCGGGGTGCTTGCAGCCCTAAGCGGCATGATGGACTTTCTGAGAATTGAACGAGTTCGCAAGCGCAGTGCTGGCTGGGCACACATGGTACTGAATGTCGCCGCCCTAGGGCTGACAATTGCCAACTTTGCACTCCGTTGGGGCAATACCTCAGGAGCCATATTGCCTACAGGGCTTACAATCTCAATTATTGTGGCAACCCTTCTCGGTTTGTCGGGTTGGTACGGAGCCGAGCTAGTCTATCGGCATAAAGTTGCTGTGATCGGCTACGGGGATTCAAATAGATAGAAAAAATAAGCAGGCGACATCCACGTCGCCTGCCAATTAATTTAAAAATTTCCTCTACACTTGTTTAGCATCGCTAAAGGGTAGAAGCTGCAAAAGCTAAATTTTTCTGCGTTATATCAATCCTGGCCCTTGATGACGCTTGTCACCTTCCATCGTCAGCTTCCCTTCTTCATCGTCCTGTAATTCTGAGACAGTTTCAGCGCGTTCGGCAGCCTCGGCTTCTTCTTTGGCTTTCAAGTCTCCAGGTTCGTTCACATACATTTCGGGTTCGATGGCATAGTTATTTAAAAGACCCTCTTTGTCTACCGTGTAGCCATCTGTAGTATCGATACTTCCATCATTTGTTTGATCGTTAGTAGGGGATTTTTCCTCATCATCTTTTCCAGGAGTTGTTTTAAATGCATTCCCCTCTCTTTCTCTACGTGCTGCGGTTTCAGCAGGTACAATCCCCCGATCGTAGTTATCTTCACCAACTCGTTGACTGCTGTCTACGTTATCTGTTTGATTATTCATGACTATTATTCTCCCAACAATATTCAGCTTTAGAAACTAAGAATATAATTTTTGGTATACCTTTATACTCTACCTTGAGTATTAGATCGTCAAAGTATAAAAAATTTATATAAGATTGCGTAATTAATAACAACTAGGATATAAATTAATCTCCTACTTAAGAAGGAAATATTGAACTCTTCTGTGTGCTATGAAGCTCAGTTGGATGCAGAAGCCTGCTCGTTGGCGCGGCTTTAGTCTAAATGTATAGAATACAGAACTGAGAACTGCTTGGAAGTGTAGCCAATGCTTCGAGACGCCAAATATATCAAGCGGATTATCCTCTCGCTGCTGATTATTGTGCCCCTGGGATTGCTCTCCAAGAAATACACTGGGTTCGGTCGCGGCTGGGTCAACGATTTCTCAGGTGATATCTTATACGAAATATTTTGGTGTTTGTTCGGGTTTTTCCTGTTTCCGAGTCGCAAAGCAATGAACCAAATTCCAATTTGGGTATTCGGTATCACCTGTACGATCGAATTTCTGCAACTGTGCCACCAGCCTGTTTTAGACTCGATTCGCTCGACTTTTCTGGGCAAACTGTTGCTTGGAACCACCTTTTCTTGGTGGGATTTCCCCCATTATCTGCTCGGTTGCATCATCGGGTGGCTATGGTTACAGCAAATTGTTAGAGGTTACAAAGATAAAACCCCGATTCGCTCGGATAAATAGATAGGATGATTAGATGAGGGAGAATTTTCAGTAGTTTTTAGCCTGTGTTTGATGGCTAATCAGATGTAACTGAATTAACCCGAACCGGATGCCCTAACCTTGATTTAACTTTTGATCTTTCTCGCCAGCTTTTCAGCATCAAGCTGTTTTCTTTCAGCATCAAGCTTAGGGTGATTAGCTGTTCGGATAGTAATATCAGCTCTTGGCTCGTGGCGATTAGCTCCTGACTTACGCAGATAAGCTCAGACGATCTGCTGAGCAGATAGTCTGTTCTGGTTGTTATATTTTGCTGGGTTATCTCAGAATCTTGCTGTTTAGATTCTGCCAAATCTAAAGGATATGGGGGAACTTCAAAACAAGTTGATTTTTGCCACTTCCTGTTGCTCAGTTTGTGTTTTGTCATGCTCTGAATCCAGTTAACGGAGATGTTAGCAGGTATTGTAAAAGACAAAATTTGAACTTACTAGTAGATTTTAAAGGTGAAAGCGATCGCGTAGCACCTGCGTAGCACCTGCGTAGCAGGTGCTACGCGATCGCTCGAATTTTTGGACGGGTTGTAGTATCTACTTATCTATATATTAGTTGCTTGGATTGTACGAGCAGCTTTTTCCTTGTGGCGATTAGCGCTTCACTTGTAGCGATTAGCGCTTCACTTGTGGCGATTAGATCCTGACTTTCGCCGATCAGCCTAGATGATTTGCTGAGCAGATAATCTGTTTTAGTTATTATATTTTGCTGATATATCCCAGAATCTTGCTGTCCAGACTTAGCTAAAGATAAATCATCTTGATGAATTTTACAGCAAGATAGTTTTTGCCACTTCCTATTGCTAACGTTATATTTTGTCATGTTAGGAATCCAGTTGATGAAGATGCTAGTGTGGTTTTGTAAAAGAGTGAAGTTGGTTCAGTGGATGCCAAAAATCGAGCGCTCGTGTGGCAACCGCTACGCGGTTGCCACACGAGCATTTAAAATTTAGAATATCGTCGTACTATCTACTCATCTAGCAATTTTAGATCAATTTTTCTGGATGAATTTTTTTCGTCAAAACTTATTGACAATGGATTAAATTCGTAGATTTAGCTTTGCCCTTTCAAATAAAAGATATTAGAGACTAATCCAACTAAACTTCTATCTCCAGGCAGAAGTTAATACGAACGATATTTGTATACTACACTACACGAAAACCTGTGTTGAGCGATCGCTATGGTTATGAAATTTATCGTTAACCCGCATGATAGCTACAACCAGATTACCATCACCCCAGCCAGATGAAGAAGCAAGTAAAGGTTAAACCCAATTCAAAAAACCAAAGAATTGAGGAAGCTGAGGACGGTAGCCTTACGGTTCATTTAAAGTCGCCACCTGTAGATGGTAAGGCAAATGAAGAGTTAATTCAAATACTCTCTAAAAAATTTAACATATCAAAATCAAGAATTTTTATCAAATCGGGTTTATCGTCAAGAAATAAGCTAGTCGAAATAGACGACGGTTGAACCTAACTAGAAAATCTAGCAATCTTATTGAAGTTGTGAGCCAGCCCTTCAGATACCTGACTGCTCTAAAAAAAGTCGGGTACCTGACCTTCCCGAACCATTCAGTAAGATTCTATAGCAGTTGCTCGGTAAAGGTGTTGTTCTGACTGCACGCGATCGCTATTTTCATTTTCCGTTTAAACTCATCCCCGTTAGCTTTAAATGGACAAAAGATTAATTTTAGAAACTATCTATTGGTAGATTTCAAAAGCTCAAAGTCAAAATCTAAAATTCAAAAGGGAATAACTCAACCTGGTACACTTGAACGAAGAGGTCAACTCAGCATGCCACACGTCTTACTGATCGATGATGAAGAGGCATTACGTGCCAGTCTTAGCTACGCCTTAATTAAAGAAGGCTATCAAGTGACAACCGCAGGGGATGGACAGACTGCACTCAAGTTGTTCCACAAGCAAGTGCCGGACGTGATTATTTTGGACTTGATGCTACCGGGCATTGATGGGATGGAACTCTGCTGGCGCATCCGAGCATTTTCTAATATCCCGATTTTGATGCTGACAGCTAAAGACCAAGATATTGACAAAGTTTGGGGATTAGAAGCGGGTGCAGATGACTATATCACCAAACCCTTCAACACTCGCGAACTTCTCGCACGCATAAAAGCTGTTCTCCGGGGTCGCGCTGTGGGTCAACAGTCTCTACAGGGAGATTAAAAAAATTGAAGTTGCACCTTTGAAAAATTCAAGGAGCTGGTTAGCAATTCATATCCGATGGAATTCAATTTACCGGAAACTGTTAGTTACCTATTTAGCACTCACCGCATTAGGAACTTCTATTCTGGCAAGCTATATTCTGTTCTCTTTCCATGCCTATTTCATGAGGACGAGACAGGCTGATTTAGATGCCTGGACAACAGCCCTCAGCGAGAGTGTTGCTGACGCTTTAGAGGAAAATGATCTTGAGCGGGTAAGAGTGCTAGTGCAACGCTACGGTTCACCGGAAGCAGTCACCCTGCGCGTCTTTGCACCTGATGGTCGCCTGCTATTCACCTCCGCCCCCCAGCTAGATCGGCAAGTCCCTAACTGGTTAGCTGTTGTTGGCGTGAGAGAAGCGCTACAAAATCAGCCGACGCAAGGGGTAGCAAAAGGGATTCTATCCAACGATGACCGAGTGTATGCAGTGCGACCGATATTTCGGAAGGGTCGTCTGCTCGGTGCGCTGCGGATGTCGATCACTTTAGAACAGTTTCAGCGTCAGTTTCGCCGCGTCATTTTCACCGTTCTTGGAACGCTCTTCTTGACGCTCTTGCTTTGTGCGCTGATTAGCGAAAGCCTTGCCCGTAATATTGCCAGACCAATTCAGGCGATGTGCCACTTTGCAATGGAGGTGGGCGGGGGTCATTTAGGTGAGAAGCTGAACATTCATCAAGATGATGAAGTGGGTCAATTAGCCAGTGAATTGAATCGCATGAGCGAACGGCTGGCTTCCTTAGATAAAGAGCGGCGGGCATTTCTCGCAAATGTGTCCCACGAACTGCGGACTCCTGTTAGCAACGTCTATGTCACCCTAGAAGCACTCGCCAATGGAGCGGCTGAGGAGCCGGAGTTACGCGATCGCTTCATCCAGACTGCACAGGATGAAACCCTGCGCCTGTCCAGGCTAATTAAGGATCTGCTGGATTTAGGACGACTCGAAGCTGGTGTAACGCCACTAGAACAGCAACCGCTAAAGCTGCGAGACTTAATCGAACGGGCGGTGCGAGCAATGGAGTCCCGCATGATAGCCAAGGAAGTTGGCATCAGCGTGGAGGTTGCGGATGTTCAAATCCAAGGCGATCCAGAACGACTATTGCAAGCTTTTCTAAATATATTGGACAACGCGATTAAGTTCTCAGTACCAGAGTCTAAAGTGTCTGTCTCAAGCAATACAGAGGGTGCCCAGGTTTCAGTAAAAATTCGCGATCGGGGAACCGGAATCACAGAGAGCGATTTGCCCCGCATTTTTGAACAATTTTATACAGCAGATCCCTCGCGCAAAGGCAGCGGAACGGGTTTGGGGTTAGCGATCGCGCGACGGATTGTGGAAGCACACGGCGGCACGATTACGGCTACTAGCACTCCAGGTCAAGGCGCAACTTTTAGTATTCGTCTTCCCCTCGACACCGCCGCAGAGAAACGAAAGAGTTAATATCCTGTCCGGCTTATCCCTTTATTTATAGTCGGCTTATCGTCGGTTGGAAATTGGGGCGTTGTTCTGTTGGACAAGGGCAACCTGATGCAGGAGGACACCTCATTCTGCTCCCCCTACAAATTGCACTGTCGTGGCGAGGGAGTCTCCTAGACTGGGACTTCCTCCGGAAACTCGATCTGCTTGACCAGCAGTATTGATTCAATGACGTTGAGCGTTATAGCCGATCGCGGGAATTGATAAAAACCAAGTTGAATAAGCGTTTAGAGCCATAACTAGCATCATAAAAGGTGCTTCCCTCCACCGCGAGTTTCCAAATCTGGCAGCTTCAATTCAAAAAATCTATCTATAAATACGAAAAGTCTATCGATAAACCGGGGATTACATCTTGTCTTCGGTGTTTGACTATGGCATTCTGTTAAAACAGTCGTATTCCGACCGATAAACCGGAGATTAAACTAGCTACTGCTCCAACATGATTTGCGTGAAACAAGTGGGGCAGTAGATTCAATGCGGGAATGGAGCCGTATGCATATCAAACTATTGTCTTTAAAGAGTGTTCTTTTTTCTCTGCTAGTTGTTTCCTTAACCTTTACCAGCGCTTGTAGTAACACTTCAGCAAATACTTCAGCAAATACTTCTGCAAATACTTCAGGTAGTTCCTCTGGCAAAAAGGTGATTCGGATTGCGATTGGTACCCAAGACCAAACCATTAACACCGTGACAGGTGGTGCAGTCATCCGAGAAGAAAAGCTGCTGGAGAAGTACCTGCCAAAAACAGGGAAATATCAAAATGTTGAGTACAAAATTGAGTGGTCTAGCTCCACATCAGCCCCACCAATTACCAACAAAATGTTGGCGAATCAAATTGATATCGGCAGCATGGCAGACTTTCCGGCAACGATCAACCTGACCACGTTTCAGAAAAAAGGCAATGGCGTTAAGACTGTTTTGATCTCATCCCTTGCCTACAGCCCGATTGGAGCCGGAAATGCGGTTGTTGTCCCCACCGATACACCTTACAAAAAACTAGCAGACTTGAAGGGGAAAACCATTTCAGTTCCCTTCGGAACCTCGGCACATGGGATGCTGCTGCGGGCGCTGAAGAATGAAGGCATTGATGCACAGAAAGACGTGACGTTAGTGAGTCAATCGCCAGAAGTAGGTGGTAGCAGCCTGAGGAGCCGTCAGATCGATGCTCATGCAGATTTTGTGCCCTATGGTGAGTTGTTTCCCTTTAGAGGCTTTGCTCGCAAGATTTACGATGGTGCACAAACGGCAACTCCTACCTTTCATGGAGTTGTGGTGCGCTCGGACTTTGCGAAAGAAAATCCCGAAATTGTGGTGGCTTATCTAAGGGCAATGTTGGAGGCGAATCAGCGTTTCCGGGAACAACCAGAAGCCCTTAGTGCGAAGTTAGAGAAATGGACAGGGGTTGAGAAAGAAATCTTTTATATGTTCCTTGGTCCATCGGGTATTCAAAAGCTCGATCCGAGAATTCAGCCCTACCAAATTACTGCGCTCAAAAATAGCGTAACGACGTTGAAGCAGATTGGAAAATTAGATGCCAGCGTGAAGCCAGATGACGTTGTAAGTTGGACGGATGACAGCTACTTGAAACAAGCTCTCAAAGAGAGCAACATTAGCGAACAAGATGTAGCACAGTTTGCAGATAATTTGATTCGTGGCAATGATGCACTCACTCAAGAATCGATTCAAGATTCAAAACTAGCAGCGCAGATTTGGGTAGAAGGAGAAGATAAAGTCCTCAGTTTTGCCTCAATCAAGAATATGCTGACAAAGCTGCAACAGCTTAAGTCTGAGGGCAAGACAGCGGCTGTAGCCTTCGTACACGATCGCGACAAAGGTTGGAAGTTATTCGCCCAAAATTCGTTCTATGTTCGGAATGGCGACCAGGTATCTGCGTTCTTACTAGAAAAAGATGCACAAACATTTGCTGGTAAAGCTGGAGCAAAGGTTGCAAGCTTCCAGGAGTTGCAACAGCTTTATGCCAAAAATACGCAGTCAAAGGATTTAGCGGTTGCGCGATGAATGAAGGGGAGCGATCGCAACGATAGAACTATGTTGATTCAAATGAGAGGTTTGTAATGGCTGTATCTCCAAAATCAGCACGAAAGACAAAAGGAGAGAAGTACAGTGTACTGAGTAGCAAATTTTTGCAGCAGCGCTCCTTGTCAAAATTAGCGCTTATAAGTCTGGCACTGCTCAAAAGTCGCAATTTAAAGCGAGCCATTTCCATTGTTTTATTCTTTGGGATCTGGCAGCTTTTTTGCGTCACTCAATTCAATTTCTTCATCAATTTTACCTTTTTACCCTCTCCAGTTGAAGTTTGGAATGCAACGGTTGAATTCTTTTCTGGCAATGCGGCTGTGCATATTACTGCCAGTCTTCAACGAGTTTTGCTGGGATTTGGAATTGCGGCTATTCTGGCCGTTAGCTTGGGCATCATGATTGGCTGGTTTCGGCAAATTGAAGATTTGCTTTTCATTCCGTTGGAGTTGCTCAGACCAATTCCCGCCGTCGCCTGGATACCGCTGGCAATTCTCATGTTTCCCAATGCAGAGTCAGGGATGGTGTACATCACATTTCTAGGCGCATTCTTCCCAATTTTGATCAGCACAATTCGGGGAGTAGAAAGCACAGATATAGTGCTGCTGCGAGTAGGGCAGTGTTTGGGAGCTAAACAGTGGCACATTTTCAAAGATATTGTGGTGCCAGGAGCGATGCCCAACATTGCCAGCGGTTTGGTTATTGGTATGGGAAATGCCTGGTTTTGTTTGGTAACAGCTGAAATTCTGGCGGGTCGGTTTGGGGTGGGTTATCTAACCTGGGAGTCTTATGTTACATCAAATTATCCACCGATCGTGATGGGAATGCTGCTGATTGGTTTGATGGGTTTGGTAAGCACGCTGATTGTCGATCTATTGACGAAGTTGCTGATGCCTTGGCGAGTAACGAAAAAGCAGGGTGTGTAGTTCCCTGAAAATGAATATTCAAGTTGCCTATTTTTGGAGGTTTAGAGGCTGTGGCAACCCTAGCAAAAAAGCAGGTTAGCGCCTTGGCGAAAGGGTCAGTTGAAGTTAAAGATTTATCCGTTGCCTTTAAGCGACGAGACCAGTACGGGCCTTTGCTGGTTCTAGAATCGACAAACTTCAAAATTAATCCTGGTGAATTTGTCTGTTTGTTGGGACCATCGGGCTGCGGCAAGTCAACGATTCTAAACTTGATTGCTGGTTTTCTGAAGCCAACAAGGGGACAGGTATTAGTGGATGAGCAACCCGTTGAAAGACCGGGAGCAGATCGCGGATTTGTCTTTCAGCAATACTCGCTCCTACCCTGGAAGACCACCTTTGAAAACGTGGAATTTGGTTTAAAAATTCAGGGTATTTCCAGAGTAGAACGGACTGAATTGGTAAATAATTACTTAGACCGAGTCGGCTTGTATAAGCATCGTCATTCTTATCCTCATCAGCTATCAGGAGGAATGCAACAACGAGCAAGCATTGTGCGGGCGCTGGTAAATTCACCCTCAGTATTATTGATGGATGAACCGTTTGCCGCATTGGATGCCCAAACTCGGCACATGATGCAGGAGTTGCTGCTGAACATTTGGAGTGATTTGAAATCTACGGTTATTTTTGTCACCCACGATATTGAAGAAGCTATCTTTTTAAGCGATCGCATTCTGGTTATGGGCGTTCGTCCAGGGCATATCAAAGAAACAGTTGTGGTGAATCTCGATCGACCCCGCCATATAGATACGATGCTTTCACCAGATTTTGTAAATCTCAATCGGCAAGTCTTTGAATTGATTCGCGAAGAAACTCTCAAGAGTATGGAGTTGGGTTGATTGAAGCAAACCGTATTTGTACTGCTCGTACAGCCCAAGTGTGTTGCTTTCGATAGCGGCTTGGCGTGTCCTTTGTTGTCCCTTTTACCAACTGCTTAAGTTCTGAGATTGATGAAGAAATTCGGTTTGAATCCAGCGATCGAGGTTAATTGTCTCTAGTCCTTCATTTCCGGGAACTAGACGCAGTTGGGCAATGTGTTGAGTAATCCAGTCGGGACGAATCATCATCTCGCAGAAAAAGCGCCCAGGTTGATTCTGGTGATAGACATTGCTGAGAATTTGGGAGACGATTTCGGCATCCAGGTTTGTCCACTGGCTGATCAGAGAAAGCGCTGAGGGCGTAATGGTATACCAATATTGGGCAGCGCTTAGGGCTTTTAGGTAAGCGATTACAACTTCCGGATACTGTTCCGCTAACTCTGCACTCACCACTACACCATGAAAAGCCGGTAACATATTCAAATTGTCACCTGGCAAATAACGAAACTTGCCTTGACGATAGGCAATATCGTGAAAGGGAGCAAAGTGGGCATACCCATCTGCCTGAATGGAATAACCAAAGGGCTGAGTAATGTTGGAGTTCTCTAGGGAAGCAAGCTTAACCTCGTTAAGTAAGTTCGCAGAATTGAGCGATCGCATCACCATCCCATGTGCAGAAGAACTGAAAGGAACCGCAATCACACCTCCTCGCAAGTCTTCAATACTTTGCAGTTTGGACTTATTGGGAACAATTACGGCATTACAGGAACCATCGGGATTCGTCGAAACAAAGCTCACTAGTCGCGTCTGTCGAGTTTCACTACTGGAATTATTTTGCTGGATAGCACTCAGTAACAAGGGATAATCCCCTAAAACGCCAATATCTAGTTGTCCGGAGTGTAACCCCTGAATGATGGGTGCTCCTGTAGAAAAATCGCACCAGTGAATGCGGTATTGGGTAGAACTGTAGCGTCCTTCTCTGGGTAAGAAGTGTTCCAGTAAGCCTAAGCGCTGAATTACTAAGCCAGCGGTCACCGTTGGAATCGTGCTGTTTTGAATACCGATCGCTAAATCAATTGTCTCAGGATGTTGCAGAGAGTTGGAACGAATGATCAGGTTAGGCGATCGCAAACGCACTGGGGTTACATGAGGGAAAGAGGCTGGTTGTTGCTCTTGACAATTCTCAACCAGAGCCATGAATTTTTGCATCGGGTTTGAGTTGCGCGATCGCCGATTTTGCGAGGATGAGTCTGCGATCGCAGATTGGCTTAATCGTTTGGGTAACACTAGGAAAACATTACCGGATAAGGCAAATTCTTGCAGGGGAATTGCAACGAGCATTCCCGATTGACATTCAGACTTAAATTCAAAGTTAGAAGCAAATCCTAAATAATCACCCTGCATCATATAGGTTCGCATCAAACTGAGAGTATCAACAGTTTCAACTTGAGCGAAATCCGAAAAATTTATCCCTAATTCAGTTAGCCGAGATTCAAACACTAAACGGCTAGGGGAGCCAGTATTTAGCATGACCCATCGCTCTTTTTGCAGTTCTTTTAAGCTCAACCAGCTTTGATTCGCTAAAGGATGGTTCGCCGCAACCACTAAAGAATAGTGAATGGGAGCAATTGGGGTTGCTGATATTTCCGAGAACTCTGCAAAACTAATATCTGAAATTCCTATATCAATCTGACTGCTGGTAATGGAGCGATAGAGAAATTCAGCCGAGTCAAATACGACACACTGAGTCTGAATCCCAGGATACTGCTGACGGTACTGGAAGAGAATTTCAGGTAGCCATCCATTAGCGATCGCGGCTGTGCAGCCGATTTTGAGATTGCCAAATTTGCCTTTTTTGATTTCTTCGACTTTGGCAAACAATTGATTTTCAACATCAATCAGTCTTGGCCCTTCCTCCAATAAAAACTGTCCCACCTCGGTTAGCTGAATCTTACGACCAAGACGATAAAAAAGGTCAGTTCCTAGTTCAGTTTCCAGGGATTTTATTTTGGCGCTGACCGCAGGCTGAGTCAGATTTAGAGCATCAGCGGCTTCGGTAAAACTGAGGTGCCTAGCTACCTCCAGAAATACTTTAACTTGATAAACCTCCACGTTCTCTAACCCCCCGGATTGAAATTTTTATTTTACAGCTTAATGAATGAATAAAGCTAATTTATAAAATCATAAAAAACGCGAATGAATAGATGGTATTTTCGGTTACAAAAAAGCTTGTAAGTTTTAATTCTCTTCTTTAATATAAAAAAAGGTGGAAAAGCAGACTTAGTGAATTTATTCGTACAAAGTTATAAAAGTTTTTGCTAACTGAAGAGGAGTAAAGAGTGGATACTCAATGGATGAAGACCGATGTTCTTGTCATCGGCGGTGGTACTGCGGGAACGATGGCAGCCATCAAAGCAAAACAGGCAAATCCTGACGCAGAAGTGCTGATTTTAGAAAAAGCGAATATCCGTCGCAGTGGAGCGATCGCAATGGGTATGGATGGGGTCAATACAGCCGTCATTCCTGGTAATTCTACCCCAGAGCAATATGTTCGCGAAATTACGATTTCCAACGATGGCATCCTCAATCAAAAAGCCGTCTACCAAACCGGAAAACTAGGCTTTGAAGTCATTCAAGAACTACAAAGCTGGGGCGTGAAGTTCCAAAAAGATACTCAAGGGAATTATGACTTAAAGCAAGTGCATCGCGTGGGTAAATACGTGCTACCGATGCCTGAAGGAAAAGACCTCAAACAGATTTTGACCCGACAAGTTAAGCGCCACAAAGCTAAAGTCACAAATCGGGTGATGGCGACTCGCGTTCTAGTTAAAGACGGACGTGCCATTGGAGCGGTAGGGTTTGACGTGCGAAACGGCGATTTTGTCGTGATTCAGGCAAAAGCAGTCGTTCTGTGTACAGGAGCCTGCGGACGCTTAGGTCTACCCGCCTCCGGCTATCTCTACGGCACCTATGAAAACCCCACAAATGCTGGTGACGGCTATTCAATGGCGTATCACGCAGGCGCAGAACTCACCAATATTGAGTGTTTTCAAATTAACCCCTTGATGAAGGACTATAACGGTCCTGCCTGCGCCTATGTCGCTAGTCCGTTTGGCGCTTACACTGCTAATGCAGAAGGGCACCGCTTTATTAGTTGCGACTACTGGAGCGGTCAGATGATGCTGGAAATCTGGAAGGAGTTGAACTCTGGGAAAGGCCCGGTTCAACTGAAAATGACCCACTTAGATGAAGACACCATTTCAGAAATTGAGTCGATTCTGTGGTCGAATGAACGACCCAGTCGAGGGCGGTTCCATGAAGGGAGAGGCGAAAATTACCGCACGAATGGCGTAGAGATGAATATCTCAGAAATCGGTTTGTGTAGCGGTCACAGTGCTTCTGGAGTCTGGGTCAATGAGAAAGCGGAAACGACTGTCCCAGGGTTATATGCAGCCGGAGATATGGCAAGTGTCCCCCACAACTACATGATTGGGGCATTTGTATTTGGTCGGTTGGCGGGTACAAATGCGGTGGACTATATCGAAGGGCTAGAGCATGTTGAACCCGATGCTGATGTTTTAGAGGCGGAAAAACAACGGATTTATGCACCGTTGAACAACCCGAATGGCGTGCCGCATACGCAGGTGGAGTACAAATTACGGCGGCTCGTCAATGACTATCTCCAGCCTCCTAAAGTAGACCACAAGATGGAAATTGGCTTAAAAAGCTTTGTGCGCTACCACGAAAGCCTAGAGATGATGGGCGCACGCGATCCGCATGAACTAATGCGCTGCATGGAGGTTCACTTTATTCGCGATTGTGCAGAGATGGCAGCCCGCGCCTCGCTATATCGTCGGGAAAGCCGTTGGGGACTCTACCATTACCGTGTGGATTATCCCGACAAGAACAATGAAGAATGGTTCTGCCACGTCAATCTCAAGAAAGACGAATCAGGCGAAATGGCTTTGTTCAAGCGTCCGGTTGAGCCTTATGTGGTGGACGTTGATATTGAACGAGAAGTTTATGACGTGGCGGTGCGCTAAGTCGGTCAATTTGTAGCAAACAGAGGAAGAGTTATGGCTTTAGCTATGCAACGGGTGGATGTACCCGTAATCGTGGATGAATCGAAATGCCTAGAAAAGTGTACGGCTTGCATTGAAGTTTGTCCGCTGGATGTATTGGCGAAGAACCCTGAAACGGGCAAAGCGTATATGAAGTACGACGAGTGCTGGTTTTGCTTGCCTTGCGAGAAGGAGTGTCCCACCAACGCGATTACGGTTCAAATTCCCTTTTTGTTGCGATAGAGGAGTGATGATGTCTGCTGATTCTGAATTGAACCAATGGTTGGAAATGTTGCGATCGCCCGACGCCAGCGATCGCCTAGTTGCCGTCAAAATGCTGCAACATTTGGGCGATGAGGATGCTCTGGAACCGTTAATTACAGCATTGCAAGATGAGAGCATGGCTGTGCAAAAGCTTGCAGTGACTGCGCTGTGGGAGTTAGCTAATCCCAAGGCGGTTCCGGCTTTAGTGGAATGTCTGGCTTCAACTGATGAGGAGATTCGGGAAGAAGCGCTATCTGCCTTGGGCGAATTAGTTACTCCCGATCACCTGTTGCTGCTGCTAGATGCCCTGCATCGAGATGACGTGAATATGCAACTGAATGTGTTAATTCTGTTGCGGAAAATTCACGATGCTCAGTCTTTGCCCTATGTATTGCCGTTCTTTGAGTCGGAAAATGCTGAGTTACGAGAAGCGGCAGTGACAACGCTACGCTATCTCAATCAAGTGGAACGCTGTCAAGAAGCGATCGCCTTAATGTCCGACCCCGATGAGAATGTGCGGCGTTCTGCTGCCCTAACATTAGGACATTTAGCAGATGCAGAAGTAGTTCCCAGTCTGTGTCAAGCACTCACTGAGGATACGGATTGGCAGGTGCGACGCAATGCGGCAAAATCGTTGGCACTCCACGCTGATTCTACGGCAGTTCCAGCTTTAGAAACGGCTTTGGCAGATGAGCATTGGCAGGTGCGGAAGTTTACTCTTCAAGCTTTGCAAAAAATCCCCACTGACCAAACCTTACCTGCGTTAGTGAAAGCGTTGGCAGATGAGTATTCAGATGTGCGTCGAGATGCTGCGATCGCCCTCGGCATCCTGAAGAATCCAACTGCCCTGAATGCCCTCCAGCAATCCCTGGACGATCCCGACAAAGACGTGTGTATTTACGCCCAACGAGCGATTCAGAAGATCCAGGAGTCTACACCAGAGACATCCAATGCCTAGCCATCAATCTCCCTTTCGCCAAACCCATACAGAGGAAATTGCCACTCCTCCCGATCCGGTGACGGAATCTCGGCAACGAGAAGTTATCCAGTCTCTCAAACAGGTGATTGAACCCATCCTCAAAAACGACATCGTTAGCTTAGGGATGGTGCGGAATCTGCGGGTTGTGGATGACTATATTTATCTACGCCTGTATGTGGGGAAACATCAACATCACCTACAAGCCGAAATTCAATCGGCACTTGCGCCCATAACCTGGTGCAAGAAAATTTATATCCAACTTTGTACCATTCCTGGTGTCAGAACGACGTTGGCAATTTCCAGTGGCAAGGGAGGTGTAGGCAAGTCCACAACATCGGTTAATTTAGCCGCCGCTTTGAGTTTACAGGGGGCGAAGGTGGGTCTACTCGATGCGGATGTCTATGGCCCCAATGTCCCCCAGATGTTGGGATTAGGACAGGCAGATGTCAAGGTGATTGATACACCCAACGGTCAAAAGTTTCTCCCTCTAGAAGCTCACGGTATCAAAGTCATGTCCGTAGGACTGCTGGCAGAACCCGATCATCCCCTCGCTTGGCGCGGCCCCGTCCTGCACAAAATCGTGACTCAGTTTATTCAGGAGGTGGAATGGGGAGAATTGGATTACCTGCTGATTGATTTGCCTCCTGGTACAGGTGATGCTCAAATTACGATTGTGCAAGAAAGTCCGATTTGTGGCGTAATTTTGGTGACGACTCCCCAACAAGTCGCCGTTTCGGATGTGCGTCGCAGTGTCCATATGTTTCGTCGTGTCGGCATTCCCGTGCTTGGCATTATCGAAAATATGAGCTATTTAATCTGTGGCCATTGTGGCGATCGCACTCCGATTTTTGGGAGTGGTGGAGGGCAACAGCTATCGACAGAACTCCAGGCCCCTTTACTGGGGCAGGTTCCCATTGACCCTAGTATCTGTATGGGTGGGGATACGGGAACGCCTTTGACCCTAACGCATCCAGACTCTACAGTCGGGCAGGTATTTGTACAAATAGCTGGGGCGATCGAGACGACTTTTCGCCCTTCTGAAGTTCTGACTTGACTTGATAATTGATTTGGGAATTGCACAATCGAAGCATGATCCAATGTCCACATTGTCAATCTAACCAAACCGTCAAGAACGAACGACGCAACCGTCAACAGAGCGATTGATGATGCAGTTTCGATCGCCAATTTTGCGAAACTTCCACGAAACGCTGACGACCCTGAAGAAGTAAAAGAAAACAGCTTGAAACTCTATCGCTCTTTCATGACTATCTTCAGATGAAAAGATATAACCCTTCCCATACAAGTGTTTTAGTTTTACGCAATGATTATATCTAAAGTATTAGAAAATACATCTAGAAACCCAATCTCAGTCTGGGTTAAAAAATTGCCTTCAATTTTTGTTTTTAGAGAGTGACAAGACAGGGAGAGCGGCGAGTAAGCTTAAGCTTAACTCAGTGCCATTCGAGTTAAGCTTGTGTTTCGTTTCTTTATTTTGATTTCTCTTGCCGAAGTAGAATTGCAAACAGCCAATCAATGTACATCCATCCTTCAGGTTTAAATGAACGGAATAATGTACATTGACCTTTCCCTAACAACTATTCTCTAGTTACCAAGAGCATCCTTGATGCTATCAACAGCCTTTTCAACAAGACCTTTTGTGTTGTCTACTGCTTCCTTAGTCCGAGCCGCATCTTCATCTGCTCTTTTCTCAATTCGCGCTGCATCTCTGTTGGCTTTACGCTCAATGAGATTCCCATGCCCATCCGTTCCTTCCTCGACTCGGTCGGCATTCTTATTGGCAGTTGCTTTTACCTTGTCTTTGACATCGTCAATGAAATTCTTGCTTCGGTTCAAATCTTCATTGGCTTTTCCTTTAACCTGGTCGCTCGTATCTACAGATGCGATTAGGTTTGCACTAGGAGCAGCCATTGCTGCGCTGGTCGAGAAAAAGGCACCCTGCCAAACAAACGCGATCGCTGACACGCAAAACAGCGTTGTAGCCAGCCAACGTCCTACAGTTGAAAGTCCTTTCGTAAAATAATTTGGTTGCATAGAACACAATCTCATTAGGTTTAGCAATCCTATATTTACTTCATTTGGCTTATCAGCTAAACCGCTCTCTAGACAGATGTTGCCTTATTACAAATTGTTCAAATAATTCACTCTTCCGATAGATTGAACAAATATCATCCAGCCTGCATACGTTTAAACTTAATATATTAACAACCTAATAATTCTATTTCTATTAGACTACAATACCCCTACTGGTTAACTAACAAAACTCAAGAGATCGAACGACAAGATTTTACTGTAAAGTTTTATTACAAGTGGTGTTAATTCTGTTTTTTCAAGGCAACTGCATCTGGCAGGATTAGCTTATCCGTGTGCTTGAATTTATTTCAGTTGTGAGAAGAAGTACTGCCTTCTGCGGGTGGCGTCGGCTTAGATGCTAATTCAGCAGTGCTATCATTTGCGGATGTAGTCGTTTCCGTGTCTTTTTTAGCTTGCCACAAAAGTGTTTTTATCTTCTGTAAATGCTCAAATGGTAAAACGGTACCCTTAGTAATCTTTAGTTTAGTAGTCCCGCTAGGACTTTCGGAGTGCTTTCGCACTTCCTCTACCAGCTCTTTGAAAATCTCAATCGCCTCGTCAACTTTAGGATTTACTCCTTGAATTTGATTCAAATGTTTGCTGACTTCCTCGAAGTCGCTGGGGTCTAAAGTCGCGTCTCTGGTAAACTTTAGCTCAGTCAATCCTCTGGGACTTTCTGAATGCTTTCTCACTTCTTGTACTAGCTTGTCAAAATCTTTAATCGCTTCATCGATTGGTTGTTGCGGTTTAATACTTCTTGCACTGACCTCGTTTATCCCAGTTTGAAGTACCGCGACTAATAACCGATCCTGTAGAGCGCGAAAGATCAAAGTACCTGCGGAACCAGCAACTGCGGAGGTTGCTAACAGGATAAAAGCCGTTTCTGGTCGGACAATCGCGATAGCTGGAGGTGCAGCAAGGGCACCAATGAGTAACCGTGCCACTACCCCTAAATCAATCACATTCGTAGAATGAGCATAGGCAAACTTTACCGCTAAATCATCATCGGTCGGCTTATGAGGTAACTCAATATTTCCCTGGAGATTGAGCAGTTCGTAGACTAACCCACCCAGGCTTCCAGCAGCGAGGATTACCCCAAGCATCATCCAAAATTTGCAGTCAGCCAAATTAGGAGTTTCTAAAATTTCTTTTACATTTATCTCCCAGTTGTTGGGTTTAATTTGATTTGAATTTGGAATAGGGCTGGATGTGGGAAGTAGAGTTGGGCGTGGGGAAACGCTTTGACTGTAGGCTGCTGTAGCCGTCAGGCTCGTAGTTAGAAGAAAACCAGAAATAAGAATGTTTATGCGCTTCATTTTTTAGTTATTTGCTTTTACTTTAATATGGTTATAGTTAAAAAAACTGCTATAGCAATCGTATTTGAATTGCGATATGCCAGCGGGTCAGAATCCCTCACTTCTTGCAGGGATGGTTGAAACCGCACCTACACAAATGAAACCTGCCTACGCAAGTTACAAGACTAAATCTTGTCTGTTGTTTTAGAAATCACGAGAGCAGCAGTATAAGCTGATTTTTGAGTTTCTGATCCACTAATGGGAGCTGGCTGAAGGTCTACAAACTTAATATTATAGTTGCTGTCAAAGTTTTGAACTGCTAATGCTGGATTTCCGCCACCAGTGGTCAAAACAAAATCTCCTGTATTTTGACTGTCTTTCCAAATATTTACCACGATTTTTGCTCGTCCCGCCCAAAAACACTGGACATTAATAGGACAGCGTGAATCTTCTGTGACGTCAGTAAATTTAACCCAAATACTTTCATCAGATAAAATAGCGGTTTCGTTTAAATTTATCTGAAACTCACTATTTAATTGAGTAATAATTAACTTCCCGTTTTGTTGAGCGAGTAATTGGGAAGCAGGTGAAGTAATCGGTTCGGTAGCTAGTTGAGCGTCTTTTTGTGCTAAAGATAAGGATTGAATACTGAAAACAATTGCACAAGCCAAGACGAGAAGGAATAATCTAATTTTGGGATTCTGCAATTTCATGATTGTTGTTCCTTTTCATCTTTTTTAAGAAAATAAAATATTTCGTCTTATTCGGAGTCAAAAAAATTAGTGGCTCGCAGTGAAATAGGTGGATGAACTAGATGCGATCGCGTATTTCCTCCTATCCATTAATCTAGCTCAATATTAAGGATAGTATGCCTTAAAGATATAAGCGATCGCAGCACAAAACGGCGTGTATTGTCCCTTTGCATCTAACCGCTCGTAGCTTTGAGCAAACTGTTGTATCTCTTCTTCCGTTAGTCCCTCAATCGCCAACAAGACTCCATCAATTGCCTCGCGCCGCATCGCCCTCAGTTTGTCAATGTCAAGTCCAAGCTGAGAAATCGTTGTTGCTGCTATCGATTGCTTCCCTAAATCGTCTGTTGGTAGGATTTCTCCTGAACCAGAATACCTAAAAAAATTAGTGCAGTCCGCATCTAAAGGAGAAACCATTAAATGCTCATCGTACCAGTCATCTTTTTTGCGTCCACAATGAACCGGGAGTGGGGGTGGTTCTTCACTTTCTCCTTGGCATGAAGCCAGCAGATTGTTGTATTCCAGGGCTATATGTGGATAGGAGCTTTGGGGTTTTAGATGTTCGATATGGCTGTTTTCTCTAGCAATACGCATTCCGCAATAGCAACAGGTATAGCCTTGCTCTTGCAGCAGCCTATTACAAACATCTGTTTTCTCTTGTCCGCGTAGGTCATCATAAGTGGGTGTCCAGTCTTCGTTAGCGAGTGCTTTCCACTTGGCGAAACTTTCTGGCTCCTCGCTTTTTCTGATGTACTTCATCGATTAAGAATTTCTTTTCGCCGCATGAGTACATCTGCCCTAACAAACTCTGGTTCATCAGTTCCAATTTGGTCAGCGATTTGTTGGCGCAATTGTTTAGCACCGTCAAGATCCCCCTTATCGATGAGTCGAAATAGCTCCAGGAGTTCGTCTTTGATTTCCTGCGGACGGGCTGGAACACCCATGAGGTCTTCTAAAATACGATTGCTGTCTCTACCAAAAGAACTTTCTGGACGTTTAGCAACAACACCTTCAGATGTTGCCTCTAGAATATAGATTCCATTAGGTTTAACTTCGCTGATTACCTGTGGGGAATGGGTTGTAACGATGAACTGACAATTAGGAAATGTTCTTGTTAACGCGGGAATAATTTCGCGTTGCCATTTCGGGTGAAGGTGCAGTTCAATTTCGTCAATGAGAACAACGCCTTCGCCTTGGAGTGGATCAGGTAAACCTGGGTTTGCGATCGCTAACCTTCTCGCTAAATCTCCCACCATTGCCAATAAGCATTTCTCACCATCTGATAGTTGATTAACGATGAGTTCCTGACCTTGTTTCTTTGCAGTCATTCGCAAGGGCGATCGCCTAACACGTAAGTTTGAGAAACCCGGCATCAGTAAAGATATAGCTTGTCTCACTGCTTCTAGCTGGCGATCGCGATAATCGGGATTGTCCCGCCGTTCTTCGTTCTCCACATCTTCTAAAGCTCTAAACCATTGGAAAAACCTTACATAGCCGATTTGTTTTTCCGTAAGTGCTTGAGCATATGCATCTATCTGATCAATAACATCAACCGGATAGATTACCCTCATAGCAGCAAGATTAGGAAATTGAGGTTGTGAATCCCAATCATCATAAGTTTCTTCGTCTGAAATTCCTGTTAACGGATGTTGCTTAGGAAGTTCCAAGGGAATATCAAGAACTGCACGATTGACCGGATAGTAAACTACGAGAGGTACCGTGACCGTCGGGTTTGTTTTTAACTGATTGTGGATATTTGCAGCAAAAGATTTTAATTGAATAATGTCACTATTTGTCTCTATGTGCCGTTCTTTGTAAGTTGTGATTCTAGACCAACTCACATCCTGGAACCCGTCGCTAGAAATCGTAATCTCGCTGTGTACATTATTGCATCCATTTTTAATATCCAACCAAGTAAATGAAGGTACGATACTGTTTTTATCCAGCGATTCGTAAAAGTCGGGGTTGCGCCGAATTAGCTCTATAAGAGGACACAAGACAATAGCGAGACAGTCAAGGATACTTGATTTTCCCACTCCGTTGATGCCGATGAGAACTGTTGGCTCATCGGCATCGAACTCTAACATCAGATCGCTGATGCCACGGAACGAAGTCATTTTCAGACGCTTGACTTTCATAGTTTGAATCAGGCTGATTGCAGAGGAATGATGCCTTGGTCAAAAATGCGGTTATCGGTGCCGATACCGCTAATGATTATTCTGTCTGGATATACATTAAGTGCCGCAAAACTCAATTGACTAGCAGAATGCGCCGTCCATTCTGAACGTTCCACCGGGCGGAGTCCTGCCCCTGCTCCACAGATGAGATAGGTAGTCCCATTGATGGACTGAGTGCGCTCATAATGGTGGTCGTGACCGTTGATGTAAAGTTGCACTCCGTACTTTTTAAAGAGCGGCGTCAAGGTTTGTATAAAGGGTTGATTGACTCCATATGCACCCGATGAATAAATCTGGTGATGACCAACTACTACTTTCCAAGGGGCATTACTGCGACTGAGTTCTTTTTCTAACCATTTTAGTTGAGTTTCCCAGTCAGCATTCTCATTAGTATCTAAAGCAAAAAATTGTACGGGGTTGCGGCGGAATGTGTAGTAGCGTCGTCCCTGCATATTAAAGCCTGGATAGCGCACTTGGGGTTCTCCGTTATCGGTGCGGATGTCGTGATTGCCCAAAACCGCCTGAAATTTTACTCCGCGCTGCAATAAAGCTTGATAGGGGCGCTCAAAGACATCAACAATTTTCTCGATTTCACCGTTGTTGTAAATATTGTCACCCGCAAGAATTGCCAAATCGAAGGGCTTTAGCGCGTGGTAACGAGCCATTGACGCCGCCACAGCATACTGGCTTGCCGAGCCGGTGCCGGTGTCAGCGACGGAGACAAACCGCAGGAGAGGGGATTGTGATGAACTAACGGTTGTCGATTTGGAGCCTAAGTTGGAGGAAGGGGAGGTTTTGGAAGTCTCTCCTGGGTTGATATCCTGACTCTGAGCGATTTGGCTGCGGAATTTTCTGACCAAAAAAGCTAAGCCGAAGCCACTGAGGCTACTTAAAATTAGAAAGTCACGGCGTTTAAGGGGCATGGATTACTTGATTAAGAGTTACGTAAGTTGGGCGCAAGTCGATTAAAGCAGAATAGCAAAGTGGTAGATTAGGGCTGTGAAGGCAGCATTCGGTAAAAATTTACCGTAATTGCACCTATTTGCACTGCCCTCAGGGGAAATTCGATGCCAGAAGATCAACCGAAACAGCCAACTTCTTCAGCTAAACCGGCACCCCAAACGCCGACGCCCACGGGGGCAAAAAGCCAATCGGGAAAAGCCCTCCAGCAAATTTGGGCTAGATTCCAACCCGTTCTGAAAGTGCAAAGCCTTAAAACTCTGCGTGGCACAATTCAGCTACTGGAAGGGGTTGTCGAAAAACTGGAGGCAGAACCTACCGAACAGTTACCCTCAAGGACTCCTTCTCCTCCGGAAAAGGTGGTATTTCAACCTACTGAGGGGGTGACAGAGCTGACGCCAGAAGTGACGCCAGAAGTGACGCCAGAAGCACCAGCATTGGCTACAGAGACGTCAGCCCTAGAAACCTCTGCGGACACGCCAGCACCAGAGACACCCCCTGCTGAGGTGGTGCCTTTGCCACCGACGCCGAGTCCTCTAGAGAGGTTCCGTCAGAGTTGGATGCGCTTTGTGATGTTGTGGAATGCGACGCTGGCGAGAATCCGCGCAATTCTGCCGGAATCAATCAGTCAAAAGCTGTCGAATACGGCTTTGTCGGGCGCGATCGCAGGCGTTCTTCTCGTAGTACTCTGGACAACAGCCGCCCTGGTACCTGGGAAGCCTCCGACTGACGTGGCGAATCTTCCGCCTTCACAAATTACCACTCCACCGGAATTAAAAGCGCCTGAAGCACCAGAACCCGTGGAAACGGTGACGCCGCCTCCCCCAGTGCTGACTCCAGAGCAAAACTTGATTGCATCTATCCAAAATCGAGTCACTGAAATTACCAGTCAATATGAAAATGGGCTGATTCAGTCGATTGAAGCTAACTTTCCAGGCAGCTTGCTAATCGTGAAGGTAGGAGATGCTTGGTACAATCTCTCTGTCTCTAAGCAGGACAAATTAGCTGCTGAAATGTTGCAACGTGCTAGGGAACTCGACTTCAGCAAGCTACAAATCGCCGATTCTCAAGGCGACGTGCTGGCGCGTAGTCCAGTCGTGGGAAACACCATGGTGATTGTGAAGCGGCGTCAACTGGCGGCGACTTAGTTGTTGCGCGGGTGCCGCCAAATCTACCTAAAATACTTTTTCTGGTTATACCTTCGAGGCATCGAGGGTATTTTTGTTTTTGCACTTAACTACCGATTTCCCGCACGCACCGATTGGGGCGGATTGTTAAAGTTCAAACTTTGGGTTGGCAGCATCCAGGTAATCAGCAATCCCTGAAATGCACCTACTGCAACCAACGCCCATAAAAAGCCGGTTTTCCTAATAACTCGTGGTAAAGCGTGCATAAAAATTACCCTAGGTAGCGCCCTGGCACATTCACAATTTTTTAGACCACAAAGATAACTAGATCAATCTTTGTATGCCTCTACCTAAAGAAGTATATCCCAATAATTACCTACGTGCTGAGACTAAATCTAGAAAGAAACTGCTATTTCACGAGAAATACTGATAATTAAGTAGCCAAAGTTTTAATTATTACAATCATTTTTAGCTAAAAATTATGATTTTTGGGAACTTGGGAAAGCAGCACGGTACACCTTTACGTTGTAATCTATACCTGTAATTGCGGTACCGACGACAACAGCATAAGCTCCTAATTCCAAGGCGTGTTTAGCTTGCTGCGGTGAGGCAATGCCGCCTTCACAAATTGCTGGAACGCTTAGCTGTTCGACTATTTGGGCGAGAAGATCGAAGCCGGGAGGAGCCAGATTTTTCGTTTGGGCAGTGTAACCATAGAGCGTGGTACCGACAATGTCTGCACCAGCCGCCGCCGCCGCGATCGCGCTCTCTATCGTATCCACATCAGCCATCACCGGCTTGCCTAATTCATCGTGAATCCGGGTAATGAGTGTTTCTACTGTTTCCGCGTCTGGGCGATCGCGTAAAGTAGCGTCAATGGCAATAATGTCCGCACCGGCTTGAGCGATCGCTTCCGCGTGTTCAAACTGCGGCGTAATATAGACTTCGTACCCCGGTATCTGTTGTTTCCACAGCCCGATAATCGGTGCTTTTACCCGTTCCCGGACTGCTTTTACATGAGCGGGTGTATCAATTCTGACACCGACAGCTCCGTTGAGGATCGCCGCTTGCGCGATCGCGGCAATTACCGATGGCTCATGTAAAGGCGAGTCAACCGGAGCCTGACAAGATACAATCAGACCTTGACTCAGCGCGTTTAATCCTTGGGAATTTTGGTTCATGGTTTATCGTCAAATGCCATGAACATTGAACAACGAACCATGAGCTTTGAGCAATCCACTTTCAGCCAAGTATGAGAAAGTCATACCTTGGCAAGAGCGAATCTCAAGAGCCAATCTAAAATCTAAAATCGCTATTATGCATCGTCTAGCCGCTACTCCTGGGGGATGGAATCCTGACGCTGAAGGCGTCATTTTTATCGAACAAACCCCTGCCCCGATCGTCCTTCTCACCGCAGCGGACACCGATATTCAAACTCTCGCCGCAGCAGTATCCAAATTGCCAGAGGGATTTCCAGCGCTACGAGTCGTCAATCTCTTGCAGTTGCAGCAACAGCTCAGTATTGATACTTACGCTGAGGAAGTGCTAGAGCAGGCACAGGTAATTATTCTACGGCTACTGGGAGGACGTTCTTACTGGTCTTACGGGTTAGAAGTGGTACGCGAGACAGTGCAGCGAACGGGTGCAGCATTGATTGTCTTGCCAGGAGACGATCGCCCAGATCCTGATTTAATCAGTCATTCTACTGTTTCTCTATCAGTTGTTAACCAGTTGTGGCGCTACCTCATCGAAGGGGGCGGGGAAAATTTCGCCAGCGCCCTAAAATTTATTGCTGATGTTTGTCTGGAAGGTCGTTACAATCCACTCCCACCCCAAGAAGTTCCTCGCGTGGGGCTTTATCAATGGGAAATGAGGGATGAGGAAGACAATCAGAAAAACCTAACTTCCCAGCCCCCTTCCCTACGAGGGCAAGAGGAGAATGACGCCTCTCTCCTTGCTGGAGAGGGGTTGAAGGAGAAATTAAAGCCAAAAGTTGGAATTTTGTTCTATCGCGCTCATTATTTAGCTGGAAATACAGCAGTCATTGATGCTCTTTGCCAAGCATTAGCCGCACGAAAATTAGAACCCGTCCCCGTTTTTGTCTCTTCTCTGCGAGATCCGGATGTGCAGGCAGACGTCTTGCAACTACTCCAACCCAAAGATGCAGAACCCATACAAATTTTGCTCAGTACCACCAGCTTTGCGATTAGCTCATTACCAATCGCTAATGGTCAAAAACAATTAGCGATTGATAATGAGCCATTAGCACTCAGCACTTTAGATGTACCAGTGTTGCAGGTAATCCTCAGCGGTGGCACGGTGGAACAATGGGAATCTGGGTTTCAGGGGCTATCGCCACGGGATATGGCGATGAATGTAGCGCTACCAGAAGTGGATGGGCGGATTATTAGCCGTGCGGTTTCGTTTAAGGCGGTGCAAACCCGGAATCCTCAGTTAGAAACGGATGTAGTGGTTTATGAGCCAGTACGCGATCGCATTGAGTTCGTGGCTGACTTAGCCGCTAATTGGACAAAACTACGCCAAACGCCACCATCTGAGCGGCGAATTGCCCTGATTTTGGCTAATTATCCCAACCGAGATGGGCGTCTTGCCAATGGTGTTGGGTTGGATACGCCAGAAAGTTGTGTGGAAATCCTTAAGGCGTTGCAGTTGGCTGGGTATCAGGTTGAAGATATCCCGGCAAATGGAGATGAATTGATTGGGCGTTTAACGGCTGGGGTGACGAACGATCCGGAGGGGGGATTGCGCCCAGCCGGGCAATTTGTCTGTGGGGAAGAATATCAGGAGTATTTTGCGACGTTGCCAGTGGACGTACAGAAGGGAATATGCGATCGCTGGAGTTCTGTTTTGGAGATGAACCGCACTAGCAAAGCCATGCGCGTTAGCGCTTTAGACGCGAAGGGCGCAAAGGAAGAGAGGGAAGAGAGATTTATCGATCTAACGGGTTCCGTTTCAGAATTCCCAATTCCTGGTATTTATCTGGGTAATGTGTTTGTGGGGATTCAACCAGCGCGGGGTTACGATATTGACCCTAGTTTGAATTATCACGCTCCGGATTTGGAACCGCCTCATAGTTATCTCGCTTTCTACTATTGGGTACGAGAACATTTTGGGGCTGATGCAATTGTCCATGTGGGAAAACATGGGAATTTGGAATGGTTGCCGGGGAAAAGTGTTGCTCTGTCTGAAAATTGTTATCCAGAGGTGGCGTTTGGGGCGTTGCCTCATCTTTATCCTTTTATTGTCAATGACCCTGGTGAAGGTTCGCAAGCTAAGCGTCGCGCCCAAGCGGTAATTATTGACCATTTAACGCCGCCGATGACTCGCGCTGAACTTTATGGTTCTTTGCAACAATTGGAAGGTTTAATTGACGAGTATTATGAAGCCCAGAGTTTAGATCCGTCGCGCCTGCCAGTGATAAGCGATCGCATCACTCAGCTAATCCTTGAAGAAAACCTCCATCAGGATTTAGGGTTAGAAACTCTTAACAACAGAAGTGAGGAAATCCAAAATTTCCTTACTCGCGCTGATGGGTATCTGTGCGAATTAAAAGAGGCTCAAATTCGAGATGGTTTGCACATTTTTGGGCAATGTCCGCAAGGGCGACAACTCAGAGATTTAATAGTAGCGATCGCTCGTCACCCCGGTACTCATCGTCTCGGTTTAACTCGCGCGATCGCCCAAGATTGGGGTTTGGATTTCGACCCCTTGACAGCAGATCCCGCTCAACCGCTTCATAGCAGCGCGGACCCCCCCCCTACCCCCCCCGTTCACAGGGGGGGCAACGAGCAGACAATTGCAGCCTATCGAACTGTCGGTGACGCAGTTGAAGCATTAGAACAACAAGCCTCTAACTTGGTGGAATATCTGCTTACCGCCGCCTCCCTTTCCACCCCCTCTTACCCCCCCTTCGCTAATGGAGAAGCTTGGGATGGGGTTGATTTAAGTGATGCCACCCCCTCTTGCCCCCTCCCCGTTAACCAACCGGGTTGGGGTGGGGTAGGCACTGCCACGCAAAAAGAACTGGAGTGGATACGCAACTCCCTCCTCCCTTCCCTGCAACAAACCACCCAAGAAATCACCAACCTATTGCGAGGTTTAGATGGGCGTTTTGTCCCCAGCGGGGCATCTGGCGCACTAACACGCGGACGCCCGGATGTTCTGCCTACGGGCCGCAATTTTTACTCTGTTGATATTCGGGCAATTCCTACAGAAACGGCTTGGCTGGTCGGACGTAAAGCAGCAGAAGCCTTAATTGAACGATATACCCAAGAAAACGGCGAGTATCCTAAAACACTCGGATTATCCGTATGGGGAACTTCCACCATGCGGACTGGCGGCGATGATTTGGCAGAAGCGCTGGCATTGTTGGGAGTGCAACCCGTGTGGGATAGCCCGTCGCGGCGAGTGGTAGATTTTGAAATTTTGCCACTTTCGGTCTTAAATCGTCCCCGGGTCGATGTCACGCTGAGAATCTCTGGCTTTTTTCGCGATGCTTTTCCGAACTTAATCGATCTATTCGATCAAGCGGTGGCAGCAGTCGCAGCGTTGGATGAACCACCAGAACAAAACCCCTTAGCCGCGCAAGTTAAACAAGAAACCGAGTTATGGGAAGCGGCGGGGTTAAATCAGGAACAGGCAGAAATGCGATCGCGCTATCGCATCTTTGGTTCTAAACCTGGTGCCTACGGTGCGGGATTGCAAGGCTTAATCGAAGCCCAAAACTGGACAGATGACGAAGATTTAGCCCGTGCCTACATCAACTGGAGTAGTTACGCCTACACTAGCACCGCAGATTCCTCGCCTCCCTTGTCAAAAGGAGTTGCGGGAGATGTTTCTTCTCCTTCCCTGAGCAAAAGAGGTTTAGGGGGAATCGCCGCCCCAGAAGCCTTTGAGCAGCGCCTACGCCAGATGCAAATCGTATTGCACAATCAAGATAACCGGGAACACGATTTATTAGATTCAGATGATTACTATCAATTTCAAGGCGGTTTAACAGCAGCAGTAAGGGCGATGAGTGGCAAAAATCCCCAAACTTACTTTGGGGATAATTCCCTTCCTGAAAACCCGAAAGTGCGGCAACTGCGAGAAGAAATTGCGCGAGTATATCGTTCTCGTGTCGTGAATCCAAAATGGATTGCTGGAGTCATGCGTCACGGTTACAAAGGTGCATTTGAAATGGCAGCAACCGTGGATTATCTCTTTGCTTATGATGCCACAGCAAATTGTGTGGAAGATTTTATGTATCAAGGAGTTGCAGAAGCGTACTTATTCGACCAATCTGTGCAGGATTTCATCCATCAGAAGAATCCTTGGGCATTGCGAGATATGGCAGAACGTTTGCTAGAAGCTAATCAGCGGGGATTGTGGAAAAACGTCGATCGAGAGATGGTGGATAAGTTAAGAAGCTTAGTTCACCAAGCCGAAGCTGTCATCGAATCTACCACTGCTCTCTAAGCTAGAAGATAACAACCGCTGCACAGATGAAGAGTTTGTGCGATCGCACTCATCTTTGTTGCTTGGTTAAAACTACTGTTTGAGTTGCCTACTCCGTCATGAGCAAGACGAAAATATAAGTTTTATGCGATCGCTTCCGTATCCATCCTAAGCCATCATCGCATCGCTTCCGCTGAAAGTCTAAAGCTACAGGAACAGTTAGCAACGGATACACAACTTGAATGTTTGGCTATCTTTGAGAAAGATTTTTCGAGTATTTTGGTAATCTCCTCAGCCGCTTGAGGTCGCCAGAAAAAGTACCCTTGCATCTGTTCGCATTGGAGATTTTGCAAGAAATCTTTTTGCGCTTCTGTTTCCACGCCTTCCGCAACCAGTCTCAGATTGAGTACCTTTCCTAACGCTGCGATCGCTGTAATGATGGCTGCATCATTGGGGTCGCTTGTCAAGTCTCGAACAAAGGATTTGTCAATTTTTAAGGTATGGAAGGGAAACTTTTTCAAATAAGTCAGAGAAGAATATCCCGTCCCAAAATCATCTAGAGAAATGTAAACTCCTAGCCGATGCAACTCACTCAAAGTTTTTCGGGTAAATTCTACATTTTGCATCGTGATTGTTTCAGTAATTTCTAACTCCAGAAATTGCGCTTCGAGTCCAGTTTCTTCCAGAACTCGCGTCACCATTTTGACTAAATCGGGTTCCTGAAACTGTCGGGCAGAAAGGTTAACCGCCACTTGCAAGTCGGCAATTCCTGCATCGTGCCAAGCTTTATTTTGAGCGCAGGCAGTCTTTAACACCCATTCCCCAATTGGTACGATGAGTCCGGTTTCTTCCGCTAGGGGAATAAATATTCCTGGAGAAACTAGCCCAAACTTTGGATGCTGCCAGCGCAACAGGGCTTCAACATGGGTAATTTCTCCAGTTGTTGTATTGACTTGAGGTTGGTAGTAAACGACAAATTCTCCCCGTTCTAGAGCATGGTGCAAATCGTTTTCGAGTACCAATAACTCAGAATTCTGAGAATTCATTGCTGGATTATAAAATTGATAGTTATTCCGACCTTTTTCTTTGGCACGATATAAGGCAGCATCGGCGTTTCTCAAAAGTGTTTCAGCATCTGCGCCATCACTGGGATAAAGTGCAATCCCAATACTGCTACTGATATGCAGGGAGTGCCCTTCTAAATAAAATTCTGGCTTTAAATCTTCTAAGATTTTCTGGGCAATCTTAGCAGCGTCCTCTTTACAACGAATTTGGGGGATAAGTAGGGTAAATTCATCCCCTCCCCAGCGAGCAACGGTGTCATCCTCCCCCAGACAGCCGATCATTCGTTCAGTCACGCTTTGCAACAAGCGATCGCCAAAAGCGTGCCCCAATGTATCGTTAATCGTCTTAAAACGATCCAAATCCAAAAACATTACGGCAAGCGTACTTTGGCTTTGACGTGCATACGCCAAGGACACGGACAGCCGCTCATTGAATAGCATCCGGTTCGGCAAGCCAGTCAGCAGGTCGTGCAACGCTTGATAGCGGATGGTTTCTTCTGCCTGTTGGCGCTCGGTGACATCGCGGAAGCTCCACACTCTACCGACGACTTTTCCCCCAATCCGTTGAGGCTGGGAATAGCGCTCGAAGATTCTTCTATCTTTAAATTCAAGGAGGTCGTAGCTTTCTGCGTCTGGTTCGCTATAGAGTTCCTGAATTTTGGTGATAAAGGTTTCCGGGTTTTTTAGCTGCTCTAGGACAAATGCTAAGGCTTGGTTGCTATTCCCTGCCGCGACAATAGAGTCGGGGATGCGCCACATTTGGACAAATTTTTGATTGAAACTGGCTATTTTTCCGGTTTTGTCAACTACGAGAATCCCATCAGCTGTTGATTCGAGCGTCGCCTTGAGCAGGGACAGGGATTTTTCCAGTTCCTCTTCTGCCCACTTGCGCTCGGCAATCTCGCCCTCCAATTGCGCGATCGCATTGTTTAATTCTGCGGTACGCTCAAGGACTCGTCTTTCTAAGTCTGCGTTGAGCTGCTTGAGAGCGTTTTCTGCTTGCTTGCGATCGCTAATATCGCGGGAGATGGTAGAAAGAAAGTCAACGCTTCCATCCGGCTTCTTGTGGGCAATAATCAGCTGCAAAACTGGAATCTCCCGTTTGTCGCGGGTCAAAAGTGCAGTTTCGCCACACCAGACGCCATCGCGAATCGCACTAGGAATTCCCTCCTCCAAGATGATTTGACCCGCCCATTTCGGGTGGCAACTGGCAACGCTGAGGTTTGAGATATCCTCTTCGAGAGGAATTCCGACCAAGCGACGACCTGCCTGGTTAATGTAAAATGCGCGTCCTCGATTGTCCGCACTGCCTACGAAATCACTCGTTGCTTCCAAAATCCCGGCAAGGCGTGTCAGCGTTTCCTCTGCTTGCTTGCGCTTGGTGATATCGCTGAAGGTGCAGATTACTTGTTCAAGGCTACCATCCGTTGCCAACTGAGGTTCGGCATTGACTAATAGCCAGATGCGATCGCCCACACTGGGACGATAAACGCCCATCACGACATTCCGCACGGCTTGACGAGTTGCGATCGCTTGCGACACCGGATGGGTTTCTCCGGGGAACGGTGTACCATCTTCATGAATGACATTCCAATTCAGATCGAAGGAAGTTTTCCCCAGCAGTTGGCTGTCAGTGATACCGAGAAGGTCGATAGCCGCTTGATTGCTCAGCAGGATTTCTGCGTTGGCTCCTTGCAGTAAAACGCCGACGTGAAGCTCCTGTATCAGCGTCCGAAACCGCTCCTCGCTTTCGCGCAGTGCTTCCTCTACCCGCTGACGCTCGACAATCTCGCCCTGAAATTGCCCAATTGCACGCTTTAACTCAGTTGTGCGCTCCTCAACTCTAATTTCTAGTTCTTCTTTCGCTTGTTTGATCGCCAACTCCGCTCGCTGCCGTTCCGTGATATCTTGGGCTACACAAACGATTCCCTGAATTCTATCCGGTACGCTTGCGATCGCTGCACAGGAAAACAGCACCGAGATTCTTCTCCCGTCTTTGGACAGGTAAATTTTTTCCGCATCTCGGACAACCCTTTTTTGAGTTAAATCATCCAACTCCGACGCTGTGAAAGGAAATTTTTCATCGGCGAAAATAACTCCTATCGGTTGCCCAATTAACTCCTCTTTGTGATACCCCAAAAGTTCGCAGGTTGCTTTATTAACTGACTGAATCATGGTATCGGGCGTTACCACGATCAGAGATTCCACCATGCTTTCACAAACATTGATTACATCCGCTGTTTTCTGCCGCAAATCCTCAGCCATTTTATTGAAAGCATCAGCTAAGGCGCTCAGCTCATCTTTGGTGGAAACGTCTATTTTTGTCTCTAGCTTGCCCTTGCCTATCTCTACCGCAGCCGCTTTGAGTTTGTTTAGCCGACTCAATATAGACCGCGAGATAGAAAGACCAAGAAATATAGCGATTAAGACGCTAGATAAACCGACGCCAAATATCATTCTGTCGGTCAACAGCAGAGTTTCCTGAATCTTCTTTCTTTCGGCTTCCAACTCTTGCGATTGAGCCTGAATTTTTTGGTTAATAGTTCCTATAAATTGTTGGCTGGTTTTTTCCAGTTCGTTTTCTTTTGCCAGTAACTCTGGAGTTACCTTTCCCTGCTTTTTTAAGCCAATCACCTCGTTGGATAATTTTAAAAATCTCTCACCTGAAGTTTGGATTTCTTCTGACAATCCTTGCTCAGATGGGAAAAAATAGTTCGCTAATTCTTTATAATCATTCAGAGCCTTGCGATAATTTTCCTGGCTAGTCTCCACATTTTGATATTTTCGCGTCGATACAATATCTTTTGCAGATGGATTTCTTTCTATTTCTTGGAATTCTAATTCTTTAGTATACAAAACTACTGTATCCGAAACATATTGCAACCGCTCTAACTCATAGTGAAAAGGAATTGTTCTATTAATAACTTCGTTGTATTTTTTTTCAAGATTATTCGTTCCTTTAATTCCGACATATCCAACCACTTCAACAAGTAGAGCAACGGCTAAGTAACCTGTCATCAATTTGTGGCTGATTTTCATCTAAATGGGTTCCTGATGCTAAACCGTCTTGCTACTTGAAATAGTGTTTCAATAATAAATGCTTAGTAACAATTACCTATTCGTGAATGCTGGAATAGGCAAGGTAATGCCAGTTTAGAGAAGTCATCTCTCTGGCATAGAACTGGAAAACCTTAAAAAGACTTCCAAAAATATATGATTTTTTTATAAAAGATTAATAAAAAAGATACTAAAGTTAAATTTTAGACATAAAACTTTTATGAAAAGCCAGAGACCTAGAGGTAGCATTTATCGTTTGTAGAGACGCGAGATATGGAGTCTCTACAAAACCAACGTTAAGAAGGAGGTAGACCAACTTAATATCTAATCGCTGCGGCGTCGCCTAGAGGAAGGCCAAAAGCAAAAACCGATCGCCTCCTTAAGCTTCCCTAATACATCCCTTCAACAATAAGAGGACAACGCTTAAGAAATTGCCATAGGTTTTGACCGATTTGACCTCTCTCGAACAGTTGCAGTAGAGCCTCTCTGGCTTTGACGCATCGGGATTTCAATCCAAAACTCTGCTCCCTGTCCCGCTTCGGAAATGCAGCGAAGCATTCCTGAATGCTTCTCTACTACAATTTGATAGCTAATTGATAGCCCCAGCCCCGTTCCTTGCCCAACTGGCTTGGTCGTAAAAAACGGATCGAATAGCCGTTTTCTTACCTCTTCCGTCATGCCTAGTCCATTATCAGCAATTCGCACAGCAACACGGTCGGGGTGCAAAACTTGAGTGCTAATCCGAATCGTTGGGGATGGTTCAAGATTACTTGTCGATTGTTCATTGTTACGAGCAATGAACGATAAGCCATCAAAGGCTTCTAGGGCATCAATAGCATTGCTAATAATATTCATAAATACCTGATTCATCTGACCCGCATAACACTCAACTAAAGGCAAATTTCCGTATTCTTTAACCACCTCAATAGCGGGATGCTCCGGCTTAGCTTTTAATCGATTTTGCAAGATTAAAAGAGTGCTATCTAATCCCTCGTGAATATCAACTGGCTTCATGTCTGCCTCGTCAAGGCGAGAGAAATTCCGCAAAGAAAGAACAATTTGACGGATACGTTCAGTGCCAATTTTCATCGAAGATAGGATTTTGTCTAAATCTGCGATAATAAAGTCAACTTCGACAGTTTCTGTCTGCTCTTCGATCTCGGTAATTGGGTTAGGATAGTGTTTTTGGTAAAGCTGCACCAGTCTCAACAAATCTTGTGTATATTCACCCACATACACAAGGTTGCCGTGGATAAAATTAACGGGGTTATTAATTTCATGAGCTACCCCAGCAACCATTTGACCAAGGCTAGACATCTTTTCGGTTTGAATGAGCTGAGCTTGGGTTTGTTGCAAGTTTTGCAAAACTTGCTGAAGTTCTGTTTCTGCCTGCTTGCGTTCGGAAATTTCAATTTCTAAATTTTGGTTTAACTCAATCAATTCGGCAGTCCGTTCAATTATCTTTTGCTCTAAAAAATAGTAAGATTCTGCAAGTTTTTTTGCCATTTGGTTGAACTCGCAAGACAATTTTTCAATTTCATCTCCTGTTTGAATATTTAGGCGATAATCTAAATTACCTGCACCAATTTTTGTCGCTCCTAACTGGAGTTTTTTTATAGATAAAATGACTGGGATTAATATTAATATCATCTGCCCAGTGAGAATTATAAGAATTAAACCTGTAGTGGCATATCTAATAATATGGGTTGTCTGTTTAAATTTATTTGATTCTTGCCTTGCTAGGGCATACTGCTGCTGAATATTAGTAACTAGATAATTTAAAGAGAAATCAATATCTTCTTTAAAAGAATTGATGGTTCTGAAATCCTGCTGAGTCTGTTTAAGAGTAGAAGGTGTATCGCGAAGCTCTGTTGCTAAGCGGACGAGAAAACTATGGCGACGGCGAACAACTCTCAGTTCTGAATTTTCTGGCATCAGACTTTCTAAGTCATCCAAGCTAAGGATAAAGTCAGACATTGCCTTGTGATATTTTGCCATATCTGAGGGGTCGCGGTTGAGGATGAGATAGTTCCTCAGTGCTGCGATCTGGTCTCTTAAAGAAACTTTTAGATTCAAGACTATACTGTCAGCTTGAGCGGCTCTTTCTCGGCTCGTTTCGGTAGATTTTTCTACTTGCTTGAGCCAGTCTTCACTGCCAACTGTAAGGCATAAAATTAGCCCTACTACGGCAATAGAAGATCCAATAAACTTAGTTAATATTTTCATTGCATTCGGCTTTATTTCAACTTGAGGCGCTCTTGGAGCTTTCTAATCGGTGTATAGTCTCGATCTTCTACCAGAGTATATCCAGCCGACTCAGAACCACTGGGATCTAGCAGTCCCTCTGGAGAGTTGACAAATGCTTTCTTGAGGTCGATTACCAGTTGGGATGGAAGCTTACTAGAGACGACAATGGGCGAAAGAGGAATTGGGTCAGATTCCCAAATAATTTTGTATTTTAAAGGGTCGATATTTCCCTCTTTCTGTTGCTGAAGATACGAGCGTTTATCATCCGCGATCGCATCCACCTTTCCTGCTAGTAAATCCGCTTTCACCTTGTCGTGACTACCCGCATACTTGACTGTAGCAAAGTCGCGTTCGGGGTTAATACCAATGTCTTGAAAGTGAGCTAAAGGCACTAAGTAACCCGAAGCTGAGGATTTACTGACGAAGGCAAATCTCTTACCTTTTAAATCTTTAATAGTTTTGATACCGCTGGCATTATTAACAACGATCGCGCTTGTATACCAAGGTCGTCCAGTTGTTCTTTCAATTGGCGCAACAATTGGCTTAAGTTGGGGATCTCGAAGATGTGCCTTCACATACGACAGGGGACCTAGAAAAGCCATTTCTACTTTTCCTGTCACCAGTAAATCTATCGATGTGTCGTAGTCTTTTGTAATCTGAAATTTAACAGGTTTTCCTAATGTCTTGCTTAGATAGTCCGCTAGTGGCTGAAGTTGCTTTTCCTGTTCTGCTGAAACCTGCCACGGAATCACCGCCATATTTAGGGTTTTTAGTTCGTCTCCTGTATTCCTAGAACTATCGCTCAGTGACTGAGAGCTGGGGCTTATTGGCGTTGTGGTATTTTCACTTGGCTGAGTACAGGCTACACAACTGTACGTAACGGACAAGGCTAGGATGAAGCAAGTCGCTGCTCGTTTGTAAGAGCGATTTCGTGTCCAAGATAGATGTTTTTGCATTCTGTTTAAGGCTATGTTTATCTTTTAACTTTTTACCGTATCTGGAGAATAATACCGCTTTCCAAAATTATGAAAATAACACTTCAAGAAATGTTATTTTTTCACATCTTAAGTTAAGTGGTAATATGAGAGATTACCACTTAAATTTTGAGTCTGCTACTTTAGATTCATGCTTTCACTCAATTCTCATTCTCAGGAGGATTGGAGAAAATAAACACTGTGTTTTTACGGGTTTTTAAGATTTTCTTTCTTAAACCCAAAAATCTAGTTTTAAGCGATCGCTCATCTATCCACCCACAGATGCTCCTCAAGGGGGGGATTAACTTAGTAACAGGGAAAATTACTCCAAAGTCTGGCGATCAAAGGGATTCAGAGGTTCTCCCAGGATTACAACATTAACCAAAAAGGATTGCCTTAGAAATCCCTTCTGTCGTTTGAAATCGCGTAAAATGTCTCAATTCCCTTGCCTTGGACTTTGTGTTACTGGAATCTCTACAACGAACTCGGTTCCCTCTCCCACTGCTGATACACAACTGATCGACCCTCCATGTTTTTCTGTGACAATCTGATAGCTGATTGCCAATCCTAGCCCGGTGCCCTGACCGATTGGCTTGGTCGTGAAAAATGGGTCAAAAAGTCGCGCCTTGACATTCTCACGGATACCGGGGCCGTTATCTGCAATTCGCACAACAATTTTGTTCGCGTTCAAAACTTCAGTGCAAATCTGGATGGTCGGTAATTGAGAATTAGGAATGGGGAACTCGCTATTAGAACTTGTTTCTCCAGAATCCATGAGCTTTTGACGATTAGAGGGCAACCCTTCTAAAGCATCTATGGCATTGCTCAAGATATTCATAAATACTTGATTCAGTTGTCCTGCATAACACTCTACTTCTGGCAGCGTGCCATATTTCTTAATAACTGTAATTCCTGGAGAATCTGGTTTAGCTTTCAGCCGATTCTGCAAGATTAAGAGGGTGCTATCAATACCCTCGTGAATATCAACCGGCTTCATTTCTGCTTCATCCAGGCGGGAGAAGGTTCGCAAAGAGAGGACAATCTGGCGGATGCGGTCAGCGCCTAACTTCATTGAAGCGACCATTTTGGGCAGGTCTTCAAGAACAAACTCAATGTCTAAAGCCTCAACTTCTTCTTGAATCTCTGGCGCGGGATTGGGATAGTACCGTTGGTAGACTTTCATTAGATTGAGCAAGTCTTGTGTATATTGCTCGGTGTGGATGAGATTGCCGTAGATAAAGTTAACGGGATTATTAATTTCATGCGCCACTCCAGCGACCAGTTGACCCAAACTGGACATTTTTTCAGTCTGAATCAGTTGAGATTGGGTCTTTTTGAGTTCGTGCAAAGTTTGCTGCAACTGCTGGGCTTTTTCTCGTTCCTTCGCTTCCGACTGGCGCAAGGCATCAAGAGCTTGCTTGCGATCGCTAATATCATTGTTAATTTCTAGTCTGGCGGACACCTGACCAAATTCATCTAATTGCAGCGTCCATCGGCTGGCTACCGTGATTTGAGTGCCATCACGCTTAGTGTGAATTAATTCGCCTTCCCAATTCCCTTCACGCAGGGATATCTCTAGAACTTCCTCTTTTGGTAGAGGAAAGACAGTTTGCAAGAAGGTGTGGATGTACTGACCGAGTGTTTCTGCTTTTGTCCAACCATATAGCCGTTCAGCGCCCTGATTCCAATAGCTAATCTTGTCATTCAAATCCCGAATGATAATTGCGTCCGTGGCTAAGTCAAGCATCTCCATATTCTGCCGCAAGGCTTTCTCCGCCTGCTTGCGTTCGGTAACGTCTTCTATGGTGCTGAGGATACCGATTACTTTGCCCATCGCATCGTGAATGGGAACTTTGTTGATGTCTACCCAGAGTTCTTCATTGTTTGGCTGAATCAAGCGTTCGATAATATGCAGTTCCGGGGTATCCGTTGCCATCACGCGACGGTCGTCTTTGCGGTATTTTTCTGCTATTTCTTGCGACCACAAGTCATAATCCGTCTTGCCAATAATGTTTTCTGGATTGCTAATCCCAGTGATTTGACAGGAAACCTTATTACAGCCTAAATAGACAGAGTTTCTATCCTTCCAGAAGATATATTGGGGAATATTATCCAAAATCAG
Organism: Trichocoleus sp. DQ-U1; assembly: GCF_039961925.1. Lineage (NCBI taxonomy): Bacteria > Bacillati > Cyanobacteriota > Cyanophyceae > Leptolyngbyales > Trichocoleusaceae > Trichocoleus > Trichocoleus sp. DQ-U1. The sequence goes on from NZ_JAMPKB010000017.1 coordinate 65,352, forward strand.
TTGCAGCAGTTCTGCGCCTTTGCGAATGTCCTCAGCTGCTTTGCGATCGGTGATATCATTGCCAAATTGAATCACATCAACCAATTTGCCTCGCTCGTCAAACCGCTTCAGAACATTCCAATTGATAATCCGTTTTTCTCGATTCTGGATGGTCAAAACTGTTTCATAGTCGCGGACACCTCCATGCTTCAGGGTGGATAATAACTGCTCGATGCCTCTGTATTCGTCGTCAGCATAAAAGATTTCCCACCAGTTGCGTCCAATTAATTCTTCTGCGCAGTAGCCTGTCACCTGCTCAACAGCAGGATTGACAAATGTAATCACCCCATCAAGCTTTAGCCCAACGACTAGTGCTGGTGTAGTCTGAACAATAAATGATGTATAGTCGCGTTCTTTCTGAAGTTCATTTTCTGTCCGATAGCGATCGCTCATCTCCCCATAAATAAGCCTGTAAACCCATAAAGCAATAATAAAATTTAGGAATACACCGCTTAAAAATGTAATTAGAGAGTCACGAGCCTGGTCTTTCGCTTGTTGGTACCGCTCCTTCAACAAATGCTTTTGGTCATTTTCCAAATCATTGACAAGCAGGCGGATGTTATCCATCACTACCTTGCCTTCATTCGTCTTAACTAATTGTTGCGCGGCTTCAAATCCCTTGTTTTTTCGTAATTCGATTGACCGTTTCAATTCAGAAAATTTACTTGCAGTCAGAGATTCCAGAGTGCCGAGCTTCTGCTGTTGATTGAGGTTATTTCCCGCTAATCCCTTGAGAAACTCAACTTGTTGATTAACCTTAGCTGTTGCTGTGTAGTAGGGTTGTAAATAAGCCTCGTCTCCAGTGATTATGTAGCCACGCTGCCCAGTTTCTGCGTCCTTGATTCCGGAAAATACATCATCAAGCTGATTAATGAAGGTAAAGGTATCGTCTACTGAGTTATTCGCTTGCACAAGTTGCGTGATACTCCGGTACGAAATCCCACCAATGCTAACCAGTAGGACAGTTGCCACTCCCAGACCTCCCGCAACCTTGTAGAAGAATTTCCGATGCAAGTGCTTCGTTGAGCTGCCCTCAGTAGGTGCATACACTAGATCAGCTTCATTTTTAGGCAGAATCGCTTTCATCATGGCGTGTTTCGGTGAACTAAGGTTGAGGGTGAACGATAACCAGTAGCAGCTTCCAGACTTAGAAAGCGAAGCTTGATTGCATTTTTCGGATAGCGATAAAAAGCCTATAGTGTTCTCTTGATGAGGATTTTACTTGGGCAAGGGCATCGAGAAAAGATTTTGTAAATCTGATTCCATCCTTGTCTTAAAGGTATATTTGCCTAATAAAGTTCATTCTTTAGACAGATGTTTTCTCTTGATTTTATTCGTAAGCACAAGTTGAACAATATCGGCAGAATGAGGCAAATGTTAAGCCTTTTTGCGAGATAGAGTCCAAAAAACTTTTAGAGCCGCGTCATCAAACTCGGCTGCGACCTAATTTCGACTCAAAAAACGTCTAGATGGAAATCTCCGTTTCAGGGTTTTACACATCTTAAACGGGTCTAGAGCGCGATCGCCTTCTTGGTAGGCGGCGATGCAGCGACTCGCACCTGTTTTCTTTGGAAGCGATCGCGCTTTACCAAGCCGATGGTGCCCTCCTGACTCAATTAACTAGCTTAGGAATTTACTGAAATTCTTAATGATTTGGAGAATTTAACTAAATGTAAATTCCTAACAGCAAAACTGCCAAAAATCGAAAAGATACTTCATATCGTTTCTAAAAACAATTCGATAAGCTGAAAGAAGACAGAAAGTTGAGGAAATTATATGACCGCTTTTTCTAGCGCTGGATTAAAGCAACCAGCATGGCAAACAACCGTCACCTTTACGTTGGCTTTCTGGCTTAGCGGAAGCTTGCTTTTGGACTGGGTAATTATGCCCAGTTTGTTTGCAACCGGGATGATGGCTCAACCTGGATTTGCAACAGCAGGTTATTCAATTTTCTGGATTTTTAATCGGATTGAATTATTATGTGCAGCCTTAGTGTTAACGGGGCTGTTGGTTCTTCACCGCACTCAGGCTGCTTCTAAGCTGGGAGGGCGCAAAGTAATTTTCTTATCCCTGTTCTTGCTGACAATTGCCATTATTGATACATATTTTTTAACCCCACAAATGAGCGCGCTGGGGCTACAGCTCAATCTTTTTGAACCCGTTGCTGAGATTCCTGCCGGGATGAATCAAATGCACGGGGGCTACTGGACATTAGAAGCGTTGAAGTTGATTGCTAGCGGTACGCTGTTGGGTTTGTGCTATCGCGATCGCGCTTAAACGCCAGTATTTCAATTAAAGCCCATCTCATCCGTCAGACTAAAGTCTGCGGCTAGACAAAAAATTAGCCCTGCCTGCGCGGGCTAATTTTTTAGCGTTGAACTGGCAAATCGAGACGGGGTTTAAAGGTTTCGATTTGCCGCAGCTTTTCGTAGAGTTCCCGTTCTTGGGAAGTGACCGTTTTGGGAACCACAACCTGAATTTCAACTAACTGATCGCCGCGATCGCCTCTACCTGTCGGGTAGCCTTTTCCGGCAAGGCGCAGGCGCTTCCCGTGCCCGACACCGCTAGGAAGCGTCATTTTCACCAAACCATCCAAGGTAGGAACTTCCACGGCTCCCCCCAAGACTGCCTCGCTGGGAGTGACTGGCAATTGGCAGAAAATATCCGAGCCTTCTACTTGAAAGAAGGCGTGGGGCGATACGGTAATTTTGAGGTACAAGTCGCCACCTTCAATGCCCTGACCCTTTAGCCGGATGCGCTGCTCGTTGACCATTCCGGGTGGCATATCCACTTCCAGCGATCGCCCATCTTCCAGCCGAATCCGCTCTCGTCCTCCCTGATAAGCTTTTTCGAGGGGCATCGTCAGTCTGGCTTCAACATCGCGCCGACTAGGGCGCGAATTCACGGTGTAGGATGTTTTCGTGTTACCAGGACGGAAGGTATCGGCTGAGGCAACTCGGTTGTTGGAACTGGGTGCCTGAGTAGCTACACGGGTTTCCCGACGTCCTAGCAGAGTATCGACAAAGCTGTTAAAGTCCGGGTAATCGTCATATTTTAATTCTTGTGTGCCGTTGCGACCGTTGGAGCGAGTCCCCCAGGCTTTAGTCCCCTTCGTCCCTTTAGCGCCCTTGAAACCGCTCCGGTTCCAGAAACGGCTGAACTGATCGTATTGCGATCGCTTACCGGGATCGGAGAGAACTTCGTAAGCCTCACCGATATCCTTGAACTTTTCTTCTGCTGTTTTGTCGCCAGGATTTAGATCGGGGTGATACTGCCGAGCTAGCCGCCGATAAACTTTCTTAATTTCGTCGCCGGAGGCATCACGAGCAACGCCCAGCATCTGGTAGTAGTCCCGAAAATTTTGCATAGTTAATTAACGATTAGCTGTTACCGATTAGCTGTTACCGATTAGCTGATTGAGCGTTGGATATTCACAGTTTTAGCAGACTAATCCTCTACTATTTGTGCCAGACCGCTTCAATAGCTAACAGCTAATCGCTAACAGCTATAGCTAATTTACAGCCAATCATCATCATCATCCCAATCATCCTCAGGTTGAACAATTCTCGAAGTCCGGCGGGGAGCCGCGTCACTATCCCGACTATACCGCTGACCGCCTGTAGAGCCGCTATTGCGACGGTCATCGTCATAGCGATCGCGCGAACGGCTACCCTCGGAGCGATCCTGATAGCGGCTACCCTCCGAGCGATCTTGATAGCGGTTACTTTCATAACGATCTTGATAGCGGCTACTCTCATAGCGGTCTTGTGTCGAGTTGCCAAACAAGGAATCGCCTTCGCCGGAAAACGTGCGACGGATCGATCCGAAAAAGTCGTCCTCGTCCTCCATTGATTCCATCCGCACCTCTCGGTTCAGCTCGTAGAGAGCATCCTGGAGATCGCTTTGTGCCCGATCCACAGACCGATCGTCATCGCGGGCAATGCTCTGGCGCAGTTCCTGCACCATGTTCTCAATGCGACGCCGCTGACCGGCAGCAAACTGCATTCCATAGGTCAGCGCCACTTCTTTCAGTTGCCGTTCCGCACTGAAAGCCAGTGCTTCGGCGCGGTTGCGCTTCTCCACCCGTTCGCGCCGTTCCCGATCTGTTGAGGCATATTGCTCGGCTTCCTGAATCATCCGGTTAACTTCCGATTCGCTTAAAGTGGAAGCCCCTTGAACGGTGATGCTCTGCTCTCGCCCTGTCGTCCGGTCTAACGCCGTCACCTGTAAAATGCCGTTGGCATCAATATCAAAAGATACCTGAACTTGGGGCACTCCTCGCGGTGCTGGGGGAATGCCAGTGAGCTTAAACCGCCCTAGCGACTTGTTATCAGCCGCCATTTCCCGTTCCCCTTGAAGGACGTGAACTTCCACCAAGGTTTGGTTATTTTCAGCGGTCGAGAAGATATCCGAACGCCGCACGGGTATCGTCGTGTTTCGGGGGATGAGTTTCTTCATCACGCCACCTATCGTTTCCAATCCTAGGGACAAAGGCGTGACATCCAGCAACAGCACGTCTTTGACTTCACCGGCGAGGATTCCCGCTTGAATTGCGGCACCCACTGCCACGACTTCATCTGGGTTAACGTTCTCGTTTGGTTCCTTGTCAATTAAGCTACGAACCAGCTGTTTCACCAAGGGAATGCGAGTAGAACCGCCCACTAACACCACTTCATCAATCTTGGAGGGGTTCAGACCAGAATCCACTAAAGCGCGTTTGACGGGTGCCTTCAATCGGCTCACCAAATCCCCACACAATCCTTCAAATTGCGCCCTCGTCAACCTGGTTTCTAAGTGTACGGGACCTTCTTCCGTGGCAGTGAGAAAAGGTAAGTTAATATCCGTGACTGTAACGCCAGACAGCTCAATTTTGGCTTTTTCGGCGGCTTCCGTGAGGCGTTGTAAGGCTTGGCGATCGCGTCTGAGATCTACCCCTTCTTTTTCCAGAAACTGCTCTGCCAGCCAATCTACAATTTTTCGGTCAAAATCGTTACCGCCCAATTGGGTGTCGCCACTGGTGGCTTTTACCTCAAACACTCCATCCCCTACTTCCAGGATGGAAACGTCAAATGTACCGCCGCCCAAGTCAAACACTAGAATCGTCTGAGTATCCTGGCGATCCAAACCATAAGCCAAAGATGCAGCCGTTGGCTCGTTAAGAATCCGCAATACATCCAACCCGGCAATTCGCCCAGCATCTCGCGTCGCTTGCCGTTGGGAATCGTTGAAATAAGCTGGAACGGTAATCACTGCGCCCGTCACCGGCTGTCCCAGATAACGACTCGCCTCATCTGCCAACTTTTGCAGCACCATTGCCGAGATTTCTTCTGGAGCAAATTCCCGCTTCAGTCTGGGGCATTTAACTTTAATATTGCCCTCGTCATCCCGCCGAATCGTGTAGGGAACTTGCTTCGAGGTGGGGCTAAGTTCGGCATACTTGCGTCCGATGTACCGTTTTACCGCATAAAACGTATTCTGCGGGTTTAGAACGGCTTGCCGCCGTGCCATTTGTCCAACTAGGCGTTCCCCGTCTTTGCTGAAGCCTACCACGGAGGGAGTAGTCCTCATGCCTTCCGCATTGGCAATGACAACGGGCTTGCCGCCTTCCATGACAGCTACGACTGAGTTGGTTGTTCCGAGGTCAATGCCGACTACCTTGCCCATGCGATTCGTGTTCTCCTTACCTAACTTAATATACTGAGAACAATTTGCTGGATTTATTCTATCTTGCTGTCAGGAATGAGCAGTATCAGGCAAGAGAGAAACTCAATGATATATCGACTCTTTATTATTTTTGCTGCGAATCATCGCTTCTTGTCCCGCTTTACTGCCGTCGTGGCAGGATGTTTGCTGGCGATTGGCTGTTCGACAACGCTAGTACCCCAAATTACCCATAGGAACCTGCTGGTTCAGCCCTTAGCTGCCACAACAGCAGCGACTAAGAGCGATTCCTTGTCGGAGGCAATTAACTACGCTAACAGGGCTGCTACCCTGGCTCAAACGGCTAGATCGGCGGCGGACTGGGATGAAGTTGCCCAAACATGGCTAAGCGCGATCGCATCCCTGCAAGCCATACCACCCGACAGTCCCCAACGAGTCTATGCCCAGAAGAAAATTATCGAGTATATGGCTTTTTTGCAGGTAGCCCAACAAAGAGCCGCTGCAACCAGCTTTCAGTTAAAATACCCCACCTTTAACAACCAATTGCTTGATAATCAGCTAGTTCTTTATCTGTCCTACATCGCTGCCCTTGGCCCACCCGATATTTTAATTGTAGGCAGTTCCCGCTCTTTGCAGGGAGTCGATCCCAAACAGATGCAGCAAGCTTTAGCGGGTAAAGGTTTTGGGGGATTGAAAATCTTTAACTTCGGGGTGAATGGTGCGACTGTCCAAGTGATTGATTTGTTGTTGCGGAAAATTTTAACCGAAGAGCAGTTGCCGAAACTCATTGTGTGGGCGGATGGAGTGAGAGCCTTTAACAGTGGGCGTGTAGATCGGACTTATAACTTGATTTTGGCTTCTCCAGGCTACAAGCGCTTATTAACGGGCAATCGCCCCTTAAGTGGTATTACACCCTCTAACCGCCCGGATACACTCTTAACAGCGACCCCACCTCCAAACCTCAACTCAGTTGCTGATACCAACCTAGACGAAATTCCCCAGAACGAAAGCCAGTTTAATATCACCCTTTTGAATTCTCAGCCGTCCAGCGAGACAATACTGGCTCAAAATACTCTAGGAGGATTGACTCCCGACTACTCGGCAGCGGCAATCGACGCCAATGGATTTCTTCCCGTAAATATTCGCTTTAATCCTGCTATTTACTATCGACAAAAGCCGCGAGTTGCAGGCGCTTATGACAGTGATTACAGTGCCTTCCAACTCGGAGGTAAGCAGGAGGCGGCGTTGAATAATTTAATGGTATTTGCCAAGCAGCGTCGGATTCCAGTATTCTTCATCAACCTGCCTTTAAGTAGAGATTATTTAGACCGAACTCGTCTTAGAGCTGAGCAACAATTTAGACCTTATATGGTTCGCCAATCTAGTGCTAAAGGATTCATCTTTCTCGACTTATCCAGACAGTGGACAAACCAAAATGGCTATTTTGCCGATCCCAGCCATTTAAATCGCTATGGTGCGGCTGTCATCGGTCGCCAAATTGCTGCCGATACTAGAATTCCCTGGCCTCGCTAGATAAAATATTGTCCGCATCATTGAATGCTAGAGCTAAACAAAGCTCGCAATGCGGACAATTAGCATCTATTTTTTCCTTATTGTCATTGCTACGATTTGGTACGATTGCACCCTTGCGGTTTAAGTTTTCTCTCCTGATCTCCTAAAACTCCTCGTTCTCATCTAAATCTAAATAAGGATCAGGATTGAAATCTTGTTGTATTGTCACTTCATGCTCATAAAAAGCTTGAGGATTTGGAGGATAACAGAGAATAAATCTAGTCTGTTTAATTTCAATAGCATCTTCAAGCCGAGTTTGAATGGAAATTACTTTTTTTAATAGCCGTTGATAAATGACCAAGCTAGGGCAGATGACAACTAATTCTGTCATTCCAGTGTCGTGATGAGTGATTCTCCACTCACAATGGCTAAACAATGCTTTTAGGGAACCATTTAGCTTTTCATACAGACGTTGTCTTTGAGCGCGTACTGCTGCAAGCTCCTTTGCCAGTGCCCTATCTCGTTCGCTGAGTGGTTGAGGTGCATCGGGATTGTCTTGACTCATCGGTCTTTCCTGCGGGTTCAGCTCGGACGATAATTTCTCATTATTGCCCCGCTCCGATCGCAGCTAATATTCATCGATCGGGAGAGGGTGACAACTTTACAGAGATTTGCAGTGGGGTAGCGCTATCTTCTGTAACGAAATGCAACGTATAATGAGAGCGACCAAACACGCAAGCAGCTATAAGGGTAGACCATCAGATGCGAGTTGCGATCGCTGGGGCGGGTTTAGCAGGGCTTTCCTGCGCCAAATATTTGACAGATGCCGGTCACACTCCCATCGTTCTAGAACGTCAGGACGTTCTAGGCGGTAAGGTGGCAGCATGGAAAGACGAAGACGGCGACTGGTACGAAACCGGACTGCACATCTTTTTTGGGGCTTATCCCAATATGTTGCAGCTATTTAAGGAACTCGGTATTGAAGATCGATTGCAGTGGAAAGAACACACAATGATCTTCAACCAGCCCGATGCCCCCGGTACTTATTCTCGCTTTGACTTTCCGGACATTCCGGCACCATTTAATGGCGTCACAGCGATTTTGGGCAACAACGATATGTTGACTTGGCCTGAAAAAATTCGCTTCGGGATTGGTTTAATTCCGGCGATGGTTCAGGGGCAAAAATACGTTGAGGAGATGGATAAATACTCGTGGTCGGAATGGATGAAAAAGCAAAACATCCCCCCACGGGTAGAAAAAGAAGTTTTCATTGCCATGTCCAAAGCACTGAACTTCATTAACCCAGATGAAATTTCTGCCACGATATTGCTGACCGCTCTCAATCGCTTCCTTCAGGAAAAAAATGGCTCAAAAATGGCATTTTTGGATGGTTCCCCGACCGAGCGGTTGTGTCAGCCAATGGTAGATTACATCACCGAGCGCGGTGGGGAAGTGCGGTTGAATATGCCGATCAAGGAATTTTTGCTCAATGCCGATGGCACGGTGCGGGGATTCTTGATTCGTGGGTTAAATGGTGCTGCGGATGAAATTATTACGGCGGATGCTTATGTATCTGCGATGCCGGTTGATCCCCTGAAGGTGATGTTGCCCCAATCTTGGCGTCAGATGGAGTATTTCCAAAAGCTAGACGGCTTAGAGGGTGTCCCGGTCATCAACGTGCATCTGTGGTTTGACCGAAAATTAACTCAAATTGACCATCTGCTGTTTTCGCGATCGCCCTTGCTTAGTGTCTACGCGGACATGAGCAACACCTGTCGCGAATATGCGAACCCCGACCGCTCAATGTTGGAATTGGTGCTGGCACCAGCAAAAGATTGGATTAGCAAATCGGATGGGGAAATTGTAGACGCTACCGTCGCAGAATTGGAAAAACTTTTTCCCGATCATTTTGGGGGTGAGAACCCAGCCAAGTTGCTGAAATATCATGTCGTCAAAACCCCTCGTTCAGTCTACAAGGCAACTCCAGGGCGTCAGCAATATCGACCTTCCCAAGAAACACCGATTGCGAATTTCTATTTAACGGGTGATTACACCATGCAGCGTTACCTAGCGAGTATGGAAGGTGCCGTACTTTCTGGTAAGCTGACAGCGCAGGCAATTGTGAGCAGTCAGTCGTCAGTAGTCACCGATCAATCGTCAACGGTCACCGATCAGGCGTTAGTCGTTAGTGGGTAATGGTTAGGGGGAAAGAGTCTACTCCCGAATATCTGACTATCTATTACCTGCTACCAAAGAACAACAGACTCAGGACAATTGACAATTGACAACGGAAAACTGACAATCTCTGGTGCCTGTACTGAATGCTGCAACTGTCTAATTTCCCGCGCATGAGAACGCTGGCTTCAATAGAGGACGCTTACCAACTCTGTCGCCAGATTACGGCTAAGTACGCAAAGACGTTTTATCTGGGTACGCTGCTGATGCCAGCAGCCAAGCGCCGTGCCATCTGGGCAATTTATGCTTGGTGTCGTCGCACCGATGAACTGGTAGACGGTGCCTCAGCTGCGATTACGACTCCTGAAACTTTGGATCGATGGGAAAAACAGCTAGAATCTGTTTTTGCCGGCGAACCCCTAGACGACCCGGATGTGGCTTTGGTAGATACGCTGAAACGCTTCCCGATGGATATTGAACCATTTCGGGATATGATTGCGGGTCAGCGAATGGATCTCTACCGCAGCCGATACAAGACCTTTGAGGAACTTAATCTTTACTGCTATCGGGTTGCCGGTACGGTGGGGTTGATGTCTACTGCGGTGATGGGTGTCGATACGGAACCGTATACAGCACCCTGGAAACGCAATCAAGAGATTTATATTCCGACCTCGGAAGCGATCGCACTTGGCATTGCTAACCAACTCACTAACATCCTGCGAGATGTCGGAGAAGACGCCCGTCGGGGTCGCATTTACCTGCCCCTCGAAGAATTAGCGTTATTTAACTACACCGAACAGGATCTGATGAATGGGGTAGTCGATGAGCGATGGCGCGAATTGATGCGTTTCCAAATTCAACGGGCGCGCAAATTCTACGTTGAAGCCGAACAGGGAATTGGTGCCCTTAGCCCCGATGCTCGTTGGCCCGTTGCGGCGGCTTTAATGCTCTATAGCCAAATTCTCGATCGGATTGAACGCAATCAATACGATGTATTTAGCACCAGAGCTTACGTCCCGACTTCCCGGAAGCTGCTGAGTTTGCCAGCGGCTTGGTTGAGGGCGCAGGTGCTATAACTCTGTGGCGCTGGCGGCTTGTGGCGCTGGCGACAACCAGAGGAAAATCAACTCACGTCTGTAAACTTTATGTTTTTTGGGATTAGCCATTCCCGATTTCAAGTCCGTTTATTGAGCAATCGATAAGCGGACTTGCTCCTATTCAATCCATAGATAGCCCCAAATCAACCAGGAATGCGGCTCAGGTTGCCTCTAATGGACAACGGATGCGGCTAGATGAGGATGCGATCGCTCTCGTTCTTCAAGCCTTATTAGCACTACCAGCAATCTCTGGCGGCAATTCAAAGCAGCCATCATCCCCCGGAGAGAAATCCAGCACTTGCACCACAGCATTGATATTTAAAGGCCCATAGATATGAGGAAATCGTTCTCCTTCGTCTAATCCCTCGTATCGGATTTCTGCCTCAACTGCCTCTGAATCAAGGCACAGGAGGACTAAGCCACTTTGGGAATGAAAAAAGCTATTCGCTACATTAATAACTTGCTCTGGCGTTGAGCAGTGGATAAAACCCTCCGATTCCAGCGTATCGCCACAATATTTGTTAGTTGATTTTGCTTCTTCCCACTGTTCGCGCTTCGTGATGTGCAAAATAATACTCATAAAATTTCTCAAAAATTGTTGATTTTCTAATCCAATTGGTAAGAGATAGGCTCTTCTTTACTTGCACAAATAGAGGCAAAATCCGGTCGGCTTAAGACTAAAAACCTTCCCTGTGTAGATCGCCTTGAAGCCTGTAACCACGCATCTTAAGGCATTTGATGGGTTTGTCTAACCCGAAGCCAATCTATAATTATGCTAAACCAAACCGGATTGAGTCGAAGCAAATCTTACCCGTTAGACGAATTCTCCTTTGGCAACTAAAATTACTTTACCACCCACCGATACTTCAATGAAATCAGACTTTTTGTGAGCTTTTAATAACAACAAAGAAGGTCTGCCAATTTCATACCCTTGCTCAACTCTGACATCAACTGTCTCTGCTCCAAAATAGGAATGCTGAACCAAATAACCAGCTAAACAACCATTCGCACTTCCTGTAGCAGGATCTTCGGGAATTCCTGCATACTCGGCAAACACGCGCACGCTCAAGTTATTCTCTGGATGATAAGTTTCAGGGCAGAAAACCAATATACATTTGCCTTGAGTATGACTAACTAAATCAAAATATTTATCCTTATTTACCTTGATTCGCTTTAAGGATTGGTGCGTTTTCAAGGGAACGATAATAAAGGGAACTCCCGTAGAAACTTCTTGAATTGGGAATCGGGGATCTATCTCGCTGGGTTCTAAATTCAAAACTTGGGCGAGTGCCTCTCCCTCGAAGGTTTGGGTAAAAGTAGGTGGTTTTTGCTGCATCCACAACCATTCTACTGCTTGCTCTCCGTAATGCAGCGATACAGGAATTTGTCCGACTTTTAAATTTAAAATTAAGTTTTCAACCGGCTGATTAATAATTTCTTGTTGCAGAATATAAGCAGTCCCTAAGGTAGGATGCCCTGCAAACGGTAACTCTTGCTTAGGCGTAAAAATCCGCACATCATAACCTCCATCTCGAACCTCTGGAGAGGTTATAAAAGTGGTTTCCGAGTAGTTTGTCTCTTTAGCAATTCTTTGCATTTGAACATCAGAAAGCTCACCGGCATCCGTAAAAACTGCTAGTTGATTACCCGTGTATTTTTCTACGGCAAATACATCAACCATGTAAAAGTGAAGTCGCTTCATACTTGTCAAAATCGCTGCTATATGGTTTATTAGCAAGAGGCTGGGATCGCGTCTAAATGCACAACTCAGCCAGAGGGCAGATATACCAAATAAGGAGGTTGGTATACTAGAGAACGTTTGCAAATCCAGAGTGCATTGTAACTAAAGATTTTTTTGCCAATGCCATTTTTCGGACTTGTTTGGGTAACTTCTTGGGTCAGCTGTTTTTTCTCTAACCAGGCGTTGTCGAGTATACCTGATTACCTCTCGATAACACTTCCAGCCAAGGTTTTTTCATCTGTCAATAATCCCCTGGATAGCGATAAACCTCTGTTTGTTCAGGCTGTAGGAACGGGGAAACCCTACTCGTATTTAAGCGGTTTACATTCTCAAAAATTCAGTGCGTTCTTGCCTTCCTGGGATTTCCAACTAGGAGGAAATCAGAGCCAATCTTCATCAAACAAAGCCAAAACGCCCGAACAATCTAGGCGGAAGCTAGAGACGGTGGATAATGTGCTTTGCCGCCCCGGCTCGGCACCCACAAAGGAAGCGCCAGTAGCACCAACTATCCTATCTCAGTCGGCTTCATGGGTTGAAGTTCCTGTCAGTCGAGCGTCAAAGCCGAGTTTTCCAGACAGAATCATGCAGGTGATGCAGAATTTATTGAAATTGCCTGCTTGGGCTGAATCTCGCGATACAAAGCCTTCTCCGGTTGCAGTCGTTCAGATTCGCGACCAAGGCACATCGGGCGATCGCTTAATCAATGAAAAAATTGGAAAACGGCAAGGTCTGTGGATGTCCTTGGCTGGGCGCAAAAGCAAGAGCGTTGCCACATCTAGCGGAGAACCGGAGCAGTTTCAAGTCTGGGTGAAGGGACATTTGGTGGCTCAAATCCCCGAAAAACCCCAAGCTGAGCGATTTGCCAAGCGCGTCGCGCAACTCCTGCAAAACTCCGATGTTGACGCTTCGCAACTGAAACCAACGCTGGTGGATGGGAAGCCGGGGGGTAAGCTAGGCAACAACCAGTTGTTTGTAATTGACGACGCGATCGCTACCGACTTCAATCGCGATCGCCAACTCTTGGCAATCGAATGGGTAAATAATCTCCGCCTCGCCTTGGGAGAAACGCCTTTAACCTTGGTGGAAGCTCAAGCCCAAATGCACGGATTAACCCAGACAGATACCAAACTAGAGGGTTTAGCCTCTTGGTATGGCGGTTATTTTCACGGACGCCAAACGGCAAACGGCGAAATCTATAACCAGGATGCACTTACGGCGGCTCATCCTTCTCTGCCTTTTAATACCTTTCTGAAAGTAACAAACTTGAAAAATGGGGATGCTGTCATCGTGCGGGTGACTGACCGTGGCCCCTACATTCCGCCGAGAACGCTGGATTTGTCGCGGGGAGCCGCTCGCTGCGTTAAGAGTGAAGAGGTGGGCGTGATTCCCTATGAAGCGGTCGTAATGAAACCGCTCTAACCTCGATCGAGGGCTGTTCTTGAAAAAAAGACGCGATGATTAATCGCGTCTCTACACTCCATTAACGGTTTAGCCTCTATTCAAGACAGCGGATAGCCTCTAGCAATCCCTTAGCTTTGTTGAGGGTTTCTTGATACTCGGTTTCGGGCTGAGAATCTGCAACCAGACCTGCCCCCGCTTGGACTGACACCTGATGTTTCCCACTGGCTTGAGAACGAACAACCATCGTGCGAATCGCGATCGCTGTATTTAATTGCCCCTCAAAGTCATACCAGCCATATGCTCCTGAATAAGGGCCACGACGGCAGGGTTCGAGTTCGTGAATAATCTCCATCGCCCGAATCTTGGGGGCACCGCTGACGGTGCCGGCGGGGAAGCAGGCTTTGAGTAAATCCCAGGCGGTTTTATCGGGCGCGAGTTCTCCTAGCACGTTGCTGACGATGTGCATTACATGAGAGTAGCGCTCGATTAGCATCAATTCATCGACTCTCACCGTGCCGCTGGTGCAGACGCGCCCCAAATCATTGCGGCCTAAGTCAACCAGCATCACGTGTTCGGCAATTTCCTTTGGGTCTTGAAGTAAGTCCTCAGCAAAGGCGTCATCTTCTTTTGGCGTCTTCCCTCGCGGGCGCGTTCCGGCAATCGGGCGCACGGTCGCGCTCATCCCCTCCTCTGTTAGCGCCGCATCGCCTCCGTAAGAACTCAGCACCGCCTTCACCATCACTTCCGGGCTAGAGCCAATAATCTGCCAATCGCCGAAGTTGAAATAAGCCATATAAGGCGAGGGATTAATTAGGCGCAAAGAGCGATATAAGGCAAAGGGATCGCCGCTATATTCGGCACAGAGTTGTTGAGACAGGACGACTTGGAATATATCTCCGGCGCGAATATAATCTTTTGCCTTTTCGACATTGGCGCAGAATTGTTCGCGTCCGGTGTTACTGGTGTAGGTGAGTTGCTTCTCCCGATTTTCAGGGGGCGTCCATTGCAACAAAGTATCTTTTCCCGACAAGGGTAGCTGGAGTTTGCTCACCAATTGAGTAACGCGATCGCACGCTTGTTGATATGCCTGAGCCAAATCAACCTCTGGGTCGCGCAAATCCGCATACGCGATCGCCCAAATCTTCCGCTTCACCTGATCGAAAATAATCAGGTTATCTACCTGCATCCACAATCCATCCGGTAAATCGTCCTCTGAGGCGGGATAAATCGGCACGCGCGGCTCTATCCAGTTAATCAGTTCATAACCCCAGAAGCCAAATAATCCGCCGATTCCGGGCGGCAATTGGGGCAACGTTACCGGGTGAAACGGCTTTAGGCAGTAAGCTAATGCCTGAAACGGATCGCCTTCAAACGCGATCGCTCTCCCGTCACGGTGGGTTTGCGTCGTTTTATTTCCTCTCGCCTCCAACACCCACAAAGGATCGCAGCCGACAAAACTGTAGCGACCTACTTTTTCCCCACCTTCCACGGATTCCAGTAAAAAGCTATAAGGCTGTCCAGCACAGACTTTGTACCAAGCAGACACGGGTGTATCTAGGTCTGCCACCCATTCCTGATACACCGGCACAAAATTACCCTGTTTAGCCAGATCGGAAAATTGGGAAAAATCAGGAAAAATCATAATTTTCTTGCGTTCTGGATCGAGGCGATTCGCCCTAGCGCCGCCATTATTCATCCAGGTTAAAACAGAAATGGGCGCAAATGGGAAAAGGGAAGAACCAGACGCTTTAGTTCATCCTTCATCTTTCTCCTTTAGACTCTCGTATTTTTGTTTTATCTAATTTCCCCAACTTATCGGGGAGTCTTGGAGGATAAGTCGTGGGGAGCAAATATAGCAGTTCTCAGTTGGGTGGAATATCTTGCGGTTCTAATGTTTGATAGGCGCTTTTGGATTGTCATGCTCCTACAGATGTATCGCACCCAAATGAGAATTGCGAAATCTGAATTCAAACTGTTAACCCAACAGAATTGCCCTTGCTTCGCCCATTTATCGCATCATCTTTAACGAAAAAGTAGGGTGGATGCCCACCCTACTAATGCTAAATAATTAAAAAGGTGCTAAACGTCGTAAGTCGCACGACCGCTAAACTTAATCGTTGGCGGTTCCGGGTTGCTACCAATGTTCCGTTCTACCTTATTCACATAAGGACGACCTTGATTGACTTTCTCTGGGAAGACGCCATCCTTCGGATGCAGATACTCCATTTCACCGTTCGGGAAGACACGGTAAATCTTGTAGTTGTTGATTTTGAACTTGGCTCGGAGTACCTGACCGCCTAACATGATGCAGTATTCTTTACGTGCTAGGTATAGCAAGTTATCACCTTGGTTCATGATGGCAGAGCCACCAGTCGGCAATTCAAATACTTGCTGTTTCGGGCTTGTCCAAGTGATGGCGTACTTTTCTTCTAGTTCAGCTTTGGTGAGCAAACCGCCGGTACCGCCGCCAAATATGGGGGTTTGTCCAGTAAGAGTTTCTGGCATAGATTTTTCTCCCAACGTTTTAGGGCATCCTATCACCGAGGCAAGGCCTGTCTTGCGAGTCTGTCAAGAACTGTAACAGTTTGTCATTAGCCATTTAGTCATGAGTCATTTAGTCATGAGTCATGGGTCATTAGTCAAGCACTGCTGACTACTAATTGCTGACTAATTTCTTCAAAGACTACTGACTGCTGACTGTCTTGCCGCGATAGGGACGGTAAAGTGAAACTGACTACCTTGGTCTTTACCAGCGGATTCAGCCCAAATTTCACCGCCCCAACCCGTGACAACTTGGCGACAAATCGCAAGTCCCAGACCAGTACCGCCAGTAGTTCGCCGCAGAGCGCCTTCTTCCTGATAGAACCGATCGAAGACAGCCTCCAGCCGGTTGGGTTCAATGCCACGACCTGTATCGGCAACCGTAACTTCAAGCATTGAGCTGTCGTTACACTCAGCGAGTATCGTAATTTTTCCTTGAGGCGTTGTAAATTTGCAAGCGTTGTCCAGCAGTTTGGCAAGCACCTCGACCAGCCACTCCCCATCCGCTCGTACTAAAGGCAGCGAATCAGACACTTTAGTAATAATCTTTGGTAGCTGACCATCGGAATTGCGGGCGCGGATACTGCTGAGGGCAAGATCGATGCACTCTGGCAGCGCTAGGGGTTCTGGATGCCATTGCACCCGACCACTTTCTAGGCGAGAAAGGGTGAGGAAATCTTGAACCAGTTTACGCATCCGCTCGGCGTCGGTGAGAGCGGTACTGAGCATCACTTGCCGCATCTCCGGGGGCATATCAGGTTCGCTCGCTAGACTTTCCAGGCAGACTTGGATAGTAGAGAGGGGGGTGCGGAGTTCGTGACCCGTAATTGCGACTAAGTTGCTGCGAGTGCGATCGAGAGCTTCTAGCTGTTGGTTGAGGTCTTCCAGGTTCGCGTAGGCTTCGGCTTGAATCAATGCCCCGGCGATTTGAATAGAAATGGCTTCTACAAGTTCTAGTTCGTCGTCCTGCCACTCGTAGGGGGTAGCACCGCAATGATGCAGCTCTACTATCCCCAGTAGTCGATCCTGATATAGCACTGGCATCATCAGCCAAGACTGAATAGCAAAGCGGCTCGCCAGAGTTTGAAGTGGGCGATTGGAAGGAAGTTCCGACACTCCTACCGATATTCCTGCCGACACTCCTACAATGCGAGGGTCGATATGAGTATCGGCAACATAAACTCGCTCTCGGTTCTGCACAACTTCCTGAAATAGAGGATTTTCCTGTAAAGGCCAATTCTGACCGAGTGCAGAGGCAAGTCGAGAATTCCCGTTATCGGTCACTTTCAAAAATTCATGGTTAATCGTGGCAGAAGTATCGATTTCCCCGGCACGATAAATCAGACACCGGCAAGCAAACAATGCCTGTCCTAATTCCTGTACGGCAATGGATAGAATTTCATCCGGGTGTAACGGCTGTCCCGTATGGCTACCCCGCCGGATGGCAGCCGTAATCGAGTTGACTAGGCGTTCTTTGCGTTCTTGGGCGGAAATTGAGCGATAAGCTTTGAGCAGCTTGTACTGCCCCGCTTGCAAGTAAGTGACTAGGCACTGAACAAAGGGGTCGGGATTGTCGGTTAGAGACTCTGGAGTTTGGGCGGAGGGTTCCTTTGCCGCCTGTGGCTGTACGGAGTTTTGAACTAAAAAATTCTGCCGATTCGCTGCTTCCCGATCGGTTTTTCCAAAGGAAGTTTCTAAAAACTCTCCCCTCGAAGGAATGCCGTAAATATTTCGTGCTTGAGCGAGCTTTTGAGCCAATTCCGGACGGTACTGCGAAATTCGATTGAGTAATAATTCAGCAACGATGCAACTGACTTGCCGATCGAACGTCCAGATTCCCTCAAACCGGCGGGCGGGGTCTATCCCTTCAAACGATGACATCCGCAATCGGGAGGCGGTTCGAGGAAGGTCAGAAGTGCGGCGGCTAGGGGAAATCGCGGGTGCGATTCCTTTTCTAGCTGCGGTCTTTCCTCTTACACCCTGACGCGATCGCCCATCCTCTGTTAGGTTTCGTTCTCGACAAACCAAGCAAGTAGCATAATTCTGCCCGATCACCACTAAGTGCCACTCTTGACTTAAACCATCGGTCGGCTCAAAAGCAACAGTTTCATAAGCTTCCGAACTGTTGCTAAAGTCGGTTTCTGGGGCTGCCAGCACATATAACTGCTCTGTCCGTTCTGCAATCCGTCGATAACGGTGAGCCTCCTGACGATAGAAGCGCTCTCGCTGGAAACTGGCAATCACCAGATGCTGGTCTAAAGATGCCAGAACCTGGTCTTCCATCGCATGAGATAAGGCGATTAAGGAAGACTTGAAATACATTTGAGGTCGCAGCTGGGGCAGGACTTGCAGCAAATCTGCCAGCACAGAAGTCGGGATGATCATTTAGTAATTTGCCGAGTTTCGTACCCGTTCTATGCCTATCGTACAAAAGAGCGTTCCCTACTAACGGTTTGAATATTTCCTTGTAATCCGGTTTTAACGATTGTAAATTCTCACAAAATTGCTTAACTCCACGTTCAAGGGCAGCTAAATCACACTTGTATGAGTTTTCTTATTTGACGGCTGTGAGTTGCAGGAAACTCAATGATTGCATTGATAGGGGTTTTGGGGCCGCGATCGCGACTCCAAAACCCCTCGCCACAAGAATTTCTTATGTAAATCATTAATCTTCCTTAAGGGGGATGTCATGACTAAATGGCATCCGATCGATGCAAAAACTTCATTTGTATTAACATTTTGTAATTTCTTATACGAATTTCACAGTTCAGTTT
Source organism: Trichocoleus sp. DQ-U1 (assembly GCF_039961925.1). Taxonomy (NCBI): domain Bacteria; kingdom Bacillati; phylum Cyanobacteriota; class Cyanophyceae; order Leptolyngbyales; family Trichocoleusaceae; genus Trichocoleus; species Trichocoleus sp. DQ-U1. Next base: position 84,293 of record NZ_JAMPKB010000017.1, read on the forward strand.
GCATAACTTATCATCAACGAGCAATTGACAAACACGCATATTATCCGTTTGCGGGCATTCGAGCGCCACGTAATGAGGACACACCCATGACAAGCACAGCCACGCCCACAGCAAGTCTTAATAAATTTGAAAAATTCAAAGCAGAGAAAGATGGTCTGGCGGTAAAGGCAGAAATTGAACATTTTGCCCAAGTTGGCTGGGAGGCGATGGACGAAACAGACCGCGACCACCGACTCAAGTGGGTAGGGATTTTCTTCAGACCCGTTACGCCCGGAAAATTTATGATGCGGATGCGGATGCCCAGCGGTATCCTCACCAGCGATCAAATGCGAATGCTCGCCGAGATTGTGCAGCGTTACGGCGAAGATGGCAGCGGCGACATCACCACCCGGCAAAATATCCAACTGCGGGGAGTCCGAATCGAGGATGTGCCAGAAATTTTCCGACGGTTAGAGCGAGTCGGGATGACCAGCATTCAGTCGGGGATGGATAACGTCCGCAACATCACGGGTTCGCCAGTTGCGGGGATTGATGCGGATGAATTGTTTGATACGCGAAGTCTGGTGCAGCAAGTCCAGGACATGATTACGAATCATGGGGAAGGCAACAAAGCTTTCAGCAATCTGCCCCGGAAATTCAATATTGCGATCGCCGGTTGTCGCGACAACTCGGTTCACGCTGAAATCAACGACCTCGCCTTCGTCCCCGCCTACAAAGATGGCGTCTTCGGGTTTAATGTTCTCGTCGGTGGTTTGTTTTCTGCCAAACGGTGCGATGCTGCCATTCCCCTGAATGCTTGGGTGCATCCCGACGATGTTGTCGAGGTATGCCGAGCCGTTTTAGAAGTTTTTCGCGATCGCGGTCCCCGATCGAATCGGCACAAGGCAAGGCTGATGTGGCTGATCGATGAATTGGGGTTAGGACAGTTCCGAGCCTTGGTAGAAGAATATCTAGAGAAGCCTCTCCAACCAGCCGCCGAAAAAGACGAAATTGACTGGGAAAAGCGCGACCACATCGGCGTGTACCCCCAAAAGCAACCCGGCTTAAACTACGTCGGCTTACACGTTCCCGTGGGGCGTCTCTATGCCCAGGATATGTTTGACCTGGCTCGGATGGCTGAAGTCTACGGCAGCGGAGAAATGCGGTTCACCGTTGAGCAAAATGTCATCATCCCGAATATTCCCGACTCGCGCTTAGACGCCTGCTTAGCCGAACCCCTGCTACAACGATTCTCGATCAATCCCGATCCTTTAGCGCGATCGCTAGTCTCCTGCACCGGATCGCAGTTCTGCAACTTTGCCTTAATTGAAACTAAAAACCGTGCCCTGGCAACGATTGAAGAACTGGGAGCAGAATTATCTCTAACTAAACCCGTGCGGATTCACTGGACTGGTTGCCCCAACTCCTGCGGTCAGCCTCAAGTAGCCGACATCGGTTTGATGGGGACAAAAGTTCGCAAAAACGGCAAAACCTTAGAAGGTGTCGATCTTTACATGGGAGGCACAGTTGGTAAAGAAGCCCATTTGGGTACCTGCGTCCAGAAAAGCATTCCCTGCGAAGACCTCAAACCTGTATTGCGGAATTTATTGATCGAACAGTTTGGGGCGACTCCTCGCTTCTAGGAGTTGCAAAGAAGCTTTTAGCGACTCCCTACCACTAATTCCCGACTACGTACCACCGAGTTACCACTTCCAAGAGAAATATGAGCAGAGTTTCTAGACGGCAATTTATCATTACAGCAGGCGCAGCCACAGCCGGAAGCTTGCTGGCTCATGGCTGTAGTTCCGGCCCCACCGATAGCGCCAAGTCCGCTTCAAAATCTTCCCCCGTTGCCACCAGCACGGCAGCCAACGCGCCGAAAGTAGAAACAACCACCGCCAAGCTAGGATTTATTGCTCTAACGGATTCCGCGCCCCTAGTTGTAGCCCAGGAAAAAGGGTTGTTTGCCAAATACGGCATGACAGAGGTTGAGGTTGTCAAGCAAGCTTCCTGGCCCGTCACCCGCGATAACTTGGAGCTAGGCACAGCCGGTAACGCCGGTGGGATTGATGGGGCGCATATTTTATCCCCCATGCCTTACTTTATGAGCTTGGGACAAACCAAGAACAAGCAGCCAGTGCCGATGTACATCCTGGCGCGGTTAAATACCAATGGTCAAGCAATTTCTGTTGCCAATACTTACAAAGAATCCAAAGTCGGCTTAGACAGCAAAGGACTCAAAGAAGCCTTTGCCAAAGCTGGGGGCAAAAATGACTTCAAGGCAGCCATTACCTATCCTGGTGGCACCCACGACCTCTGGATGCGCTACTGGTTAGCCGCAGGCGGCATCGATCCAAACAAGGATATTTCTACAGTCCCCGTACCACCGCCTCAGATGGTGGCGAATATGAAAACGGGCAACATGGAAGCCTTCTGTGTAGGCGAACCGTGGAACGCCCAGCTGGTGAACCAAGGGCAGGGTTACACCGCCTTGGTAACGGGAGAACTGTGGAAAGACCATCCCGAAAAAGCTTTTGCGATGCGGGCTGATTGGGTAGATAAAAATCCCAATTCTGCCAAAGCACTGCTAATGGCAATCCAAGAAGCCCAGCAGTGGTGCGATAAGGCAGAAAACAAAGAAGAGATGTGCCAAATTGTCTCCCAAGCAAAATGGTTTAAAGTCCCAGCCAAAGATATTATCGAACGCTCCAAAGGCAACATTGACTACGGCGATGGTCGCCCGGTCGTGCAAAATAGTCCGCTACTGATGAAGTTCTGGTCAGATAACGCTTCTTATCCCTACAAGAGTCACGACACCTGGTTCCTAACTGAAAACATCCGTTGGGGGAATATTCCTGCTGACACCAACATTAAAGAACTTGTTGACAAAGTGAACCGGGAAGACCTCTGGAAAGAGGCAGCCAAAGCACTAGGAGTTCCTGCTTCAGAAATTCCGACTAGCAGTTCTCGCGGTGTTGAAACGTTCTTTGATGGCGTCAAATTTGACCCCGAAAAGCCAGAGGAATACTTGAAGAGTCTCAAGATTAAGAAGGCATAAATCGCGAACAGCGAATAGTTCCAGAGGAATCGGCTATTCGCTGTTCGCTAGCCAATGACGAATCAATATGATTAACAATTAGGAGGGAGAATGACCGCTAGAACTGAGTATCGCCTTTCAAGTAATAATCCCCAGAAATTAATCGGAACCTTCTTTCAGAAGAAACTTAAACATATTGTGCCACCGCTGCTAGCACTTGCAGCTTTTATGATCCTTTGGCAAATCCTCTGCCCTCCGGGTTCTAAAGGTTTGCCAGGGCCAATCCAAGTACTAAGAGAAACTTGGAATCCCTATATTATCAATCCATTTTTTGATAATGGCGGTACGGATAAAGGCTTGGCGTTGCAAATTTTCGCCAGTTTACAACGGGTAGCGATTGGCTTCTCTCTGTCTACCTTAGTTGGGATTGGGTTGGGGATTTTGATTGGTACCAATCAGTTTACTTACCGCGCTTTAGACCCCCTCTTTCAGGTTCTGCGTACCATTCCCCCTCTGGCATGGCTACCGATTTCTCTGGCAGCATTTCAACAAAGCAATCCCTCAGCTATTTTTGTAATTTTTATCACGTCGATATGGCCCATTATTATTAACACCACCGTGGGAGTGCAGCAGATTCCTCAAGATTACCGAAACGTTGCTAGAGTATTGCGGCTTTCTAAGCAGAAGTATTTCTTTAAGATTCTCTTTCCCGCAGCGGTTCCTTATATCTTTACTGGACTGAGAATTGGCATTGGTTTGTCTTGGTTAGCAATTGTTGCGGCTGAAATGTTGGTAGGCGGTGTGGGAATTGGTTTCTTCATCTGGGATGCTTACAACAACTCTTTACTAAGCCAAATTATTCTCGCGCTTGTCTATGTCGGCATTGTAGGTCTGCTGCTAGATAGGCTGGTCGGTTTCGTCGCCTCCAAAGTTGTACCAGAGGAACAGAAGTAAGGACTGAGGACTGAGTAGGAAGTATTAAGTAAACTCTTCGCCCTTAACTTCTCAACTCATCCTCAATCCTTATCCCCGACTCCTCTTTTAGTTCCTTCTCTCAGTCCTCAGCCCTCATACCTCAGTCCTCACTTCTCTCAGTCCTCATACCTCAGCCCTATTGCTATGTCTGTCTTTGTAGAAATTGACCATGTTGACCGGGTGTACTCGCTTGCCAATGGCGGTACTTATGTGGCACTCAAGAATATTGACCTGAAAATCAAACAAGGTGAATTTGTTTCTTTAATTGGACATTCTGGATGCGGCAAATCAACCCTGCTAAATATGGTGGCTGGTCTAGATAGACCGACGAGTGGGGGTGTGATTTTAGAAGGGCGACAGGTGACTTCGCCGGGACCAGACCGAATGGTCGTGTTCCAAAATTATTCGCTGCTTCCCTGGCTCACCGTGCGGGAAAACATCGCTCTGGGGGTAGATGAAGTATTACAGGACCGGCCCAGAGGTGAGCGCAAGGGGATTGTGGAGCATCACATCGATTTGGTGGGATTGCGGCACGCTGCGGATAAACGACCCGGTCAGCTATCGGGGGGAATGAGACAGCGGGTAGCGATCGCGCGTGCCCTCGCCCTTCGTCCTAAGTTGCTGCTACTCGATGAACCGTTCGGCGCACTAGACGCCTTGACACGGGGCGGCTTGCAAGAAAAGCTGATGCAAATCTGTCAGGAAAGCAAAGTCACCGCAATCATGGTGACGCACGATGTGGACGAAGCGCTGCTACTGTCTGACCGGATTGTGATGCTGACTAACGGCCCAGATGCCCATATCGGGCAAATTCTGGAAGTCTCGATTCCTCGCCCACGTAAGCGGATGGAGGTTGTCAATCATCCCAGCTACTACGGTTTGCGGAATGAGATGATTTACTTCCTCAACCAGCAGAAAAAGGCCAAGCAGCGCAAAGCAACGCAACCGGCGGTGGTTGCCCGGAATGGGTTGGAGAAAGTCAATCTGGAAATTGGCTTTATTCCCCTAACTGACTGCGCCCCTTTAGTGGTGGCAAAAGAAAAAGGTTTCTTCGCCAAGCACGGGTTAGAAGATGTGACGCTGAATCGCGAACCCAGTTGGAAAGCGATCGCGCAAGGGGTGGCGACGGGACGCCTAGACGCTGCCCAGATGGTTGCCGGAATGCCGATGGCAATGACCTTGGGAGCCGATGGCCCGCCAATGCCCGTATGTACGGCGATGACTTTATCGCGCAATGGCAATGCGATTACCTTCAGTAAGGATTTGTACGATCGCGGCGTTCGCACCTTGGCAGATTTCAAGGAAGCGATCGCGCAAACTCCTGACAAGATCCATACACTCGGAGTGGTGCATCCTGCCTCTATGCACAACATGATGCTGCGCTACTGGCTGGCAAGTGGCGGCATCGATCCCGACCGAGATGTCAGTTTGACGGTGATTCCACCCGCCCAGATGGTCGCTAATCTGAAATCTGGAAGTATTGATGGCTACTGTGTCGGCGAACCTTGGAACTCTCGCGCCGTTCATGAAAAACTCGGTTTTGTCATCGCCACCGATATGGAGTTGTGGGCGGGACATCCGGAGAAGGTACTCGGATGCCAGGAAGAATGGGCAAATAAGTACCCGCAAACTCATATCGCATTGATAAAAGCGCTTTTGGAAGCTTGCGAATACTGCGATGACCGACGCAATCGGGAAGAAATTGTCAACTTACTGTGTCAGCCGCAATACATCGGCTCCGCCCCAGAATACACCCGTCCCGGCTTTATCGATCCCTACATTCGCGGGACGGGCGCAGCACCCGAACAGATGTTGCGTTATAACCAGTTCTTTGTCGATAAAGCGAACTTTCCAGAACCGGAGGAAGGACTGTGGGTGATGACTCAGCTAGCACGATGGGGAATTGTTCCGTTCCCCAAAAACTGGCTAGAAATTCAAGAACGAGTGCGGCGCATCGATGTATTTAGGGAAGCGGCGCGGGAACTCGGCTTAATGGATATCGGACGCGATCGCGCACCCATGCAAATGTTTGATGGCACCATTTTCAATCCCGACGATCCCATTAAGTACCTCAATAGCTTGGAAATTAAGCGTCCAATTCGTATCGAAGAGATTAACATCGACCCCTTAGTTGCGAGTCGTTAGTAATCAGTCATTAGCCATTCGCTAATGGAACTATGGCAAGAACAATTCGCGATTAGCTATTAACAACCTTCACCTCCCCATGCATACTTTGAACAACACTGGCGTCGTCACCCAACTAACCCAAGAAACCGTCAACCGCGACCCGTTTTTGGTCATTGAAGACGTTTCCAAGGTTTATCCCACTCCTACCGGACCGTATACCGTTCTAGATGGGGTAAACCTCACCGTCTATGAAGGCGAATTTATCTGCCTGATTGGTCACTCTGGTTGCGGCAAATCCACCCTGTTAAACATGGTGTCAGGTTTCAATAAGCCAACTGACGGTGAAGTGCGCCTGGAAACCCTGAAAATCCGCGAACCCGGCCCAGACCGGATGATGGTATTCCAGAATTATTGCTTGCTTCCCTGGCTGACTGCCTTCGAGAACGTTTACCTAGCAGTGGATTCTGTTTATCCTGGCAAACCCCGGTCAGAAAAAGTCACCATCGTTCGGGATCACCTCGCAATGGTGGGGCTGACTGAAGCAGCAGATAAAAAACCATCTCAGCTGTCTGGAGGGATGAAACAGCGAGTCGCGATCGCGCGTGCCCTCTCAATTCGCCCTAAAGTATTAATCCTGGATGAGCCATTCGGCGCTTTAGATGCCATCACCAAGGAAGAATTACAAGAGGAACTGCTGACCATCTGGCGCGAACATCAAGTTACTGTCTTGATGATTACCCACGACATCGACGAAGCACTCTTCCTAGCAGATCGGCTGGTGATGATGACCAACGGGCCATCGGCAAACATCGGTGAAGTTTTGAAAATTCCCTTCGCCCGCCCCCGGAATCGCGCCCGGATTATGGAAGACCCGGAATATTACAACCTGCGGAACTACGCCCTCGACTTTCTGTTCAACCGATTTGCTCATGATGATGATTAGTCATCGCTTGTTAGGTATTATCCAATGGGTAATCCCCAACAAGCGATGAAAGTATGGCTAATCGCAATTAGCAATTAGCAATTAGCAACGGACGACTGACGAATGACAACTGACAGTACAAAAACCCTTTGCCCTTACTGCGGCGTAGGCTGTGGATTGGAGGTGACACCTCCAGCGCAAGCCGGTAAGCCAACGCATCGGGATGCTCAAGGGAATCCCATCTGGAAAGTGCAGGGCGATCGCGCGCACCCTTCCAGTCACGGGATGGTGTGTGTCAAAGGTGCTACCGTTGCCGAGTCCCTTTCCAAAGACCGCCTTCTCCATCCGATGATCCGCGACTCCCTGGATGAACCTTTCCGCCGCGCCACCTGGGAGGAAGCCTTGGATCTCGTCGCGAGCAAGATTCAAAACGTTCTGGCAACTCAAGGATCGGACGCCGTGTGTATGTACGGCTCCGGGCAACTGCAAACTGAAGATTACTACGTTGCTCAGAAACTGCTCAAAGGGTGCCTGGGCACGAATAATTTTGATTCCAACTCGCGCTTGTGTATGTCCTCCGCCGTTGCGGGTTATATGCAAAGCTTTGGTTCAGATGGCCCCCCTTGCTGCTACGAAGATTTAGACTTAACCGACTGTGCTTTTATCATCGGTAGCAACACCGCCGACTGTCACCCGATCGTTTTTAACCGCCTGCGGAAACACCACAAAAAAAATTCCCACGTCAAAATGATTGTGGTCGATCCGCGCCGGACGAACACCGCTGAGGCAGCAGATTTGCACTTAGCGATTCGCTCAGGCACCGATATGGATCTACTCAATGGCATCGCTCACCTGCTGATGCGTTGGGGCGCGATTGATACTTATTTCATTGAAGACTGCACGACGAATTTTCCGGCTTTTGCAGAAGTCATCCAGCACTATCCACCGGAAGTGGTCGCCGAACGATGCGGTATTTCCATCTCTGACCTGGAAACAGCAGCTCGATACTGGGCACAGTCGAAGCGCGTGCTGTCTCTGTGGTCGATGGGCGTGAATCAGTCTTCTGAAGGCACTGCCAAGGTGCGAACGATCGTGAATCTGCACCTGATGACGGCTCAGATTGGCAAACCCGGTGCAGGGCCGTTTTCCCTGACGGGTCAACCGAATGCGATGGGCGGTCGGGAAACCGGCGGTCTTTGCCACATTCTGCCCGGATATCGAGTGGTCAAAAATCCCCAACATCGAGCGGAACTTGAAGCGTTTTGGCAACTCCCCGCCGGACAAATTTCGCCCTATCCGGGTCGCACGGCGTGGGACATTATCACGGGTTTGGAAACCGGAGATGTGGGCGTTCTCTGGATTGCCGCTACGAACCCGGCTGTCAGTTTACCTGACTTGGAACGTGCGAAAGCTGCATTGCAGCGATCGCCTTTTACGGTCTATCAAGACGCCTACTACCCCACTGAAACCGCCGCCTTTGCTCACGTTTTGCTACCAGCAGCGCAGTGGAGCGAGAAAACCGGCACAATGACCAACTCTGAGCGAGTGGTCACGCTGTGTCAGGCATTTCGCACTCCCCCAGGAGAAGCCAAACCCGATTGGCAAATATTTACAGAAGTCGCACGGCGCTTAGGTTTTGCTGAAAAATTTCCCTACGAGACGCCAGCCTCCATCTATGCCGAATATGTGAAGCTGACACGCGATCGCGTTTGCGATATGAGCGGTCTCAGTCACGAACGACTGGCGCAAGAAGGTCCGCTTCAGTGGCCCTGTCCCGATCGTAGTTTTGATACCCCAAGTTTGAGTTCTCCGTTAAACTCTTCAACTCAAAACTCAAAATGTGCTACGCACCGCTACGCTAACAAAACTCAAAACTTAAAACGGCTTTACACTGATTTTCGCTTTCCGACGCCGGATGGACGGGCGCGGTTTGGAGCCTATCATTCGCGGGGGCTGGCAGAACCGCCCGATCCCAATTATCCTTTTGTTCTGACGACGGGCAGACTTTACGGACACTGGCACACCCAAACCCGTACCGGACGAATTGATAAAATTCGGCAGATGCACCCGCAGCCATTCATTGAAATTCATCCCCGCGATGCGGCCTCTCTGAAGATTCAGGAAAATGATTGGGTGGAAGTGCGAACCCGTCGGGGCACGGCGCGATTCCCTGCCAGAGTCACCAAGGCGATCGCTCCCGGTGTTACCTTTGTCCCCATGCACTGGGGCGCTCTTTGGGCAGATGGTGCCGAAGCGAACGCCCTCACCCATGCCGAATCTTGTCCCGAATCACTGCAACCGGAACTGAAAGCTTGTGCGGTGCAACTGGTGCCCTTGACTGCTGAAAAAGTTGACTCTGAGTATCTACTCCACCCCACTCAGTCCAAGGCTTTTTCCTCCGCCTTGTCTGTTTAAAATTGCCCCTAAGCTGAGGTAATTTATTCTCAATTCTGGCGTTTGAAATTCAATTTTTTTAGGCTTAAAAAGGGGGACGGCATTACCGTATCCCTTTTTTTATCAATCACGTCGGTCTGCTCTCCAGTGAGAAGATTGGGGCGAGGTGCTGTCGGATTTCTTCTTTTGTCAATCATTAGATCGCCTGGTGATACCAATTCTCTATGAAGTGACGCGGAAAAAAGCGGAGATAATATCATCCCATATACAAATAGAAGCGATCGCAGACTTGCTTTATTCACTCACTACTGGAGTATCTTCCAACGCAGCTCGCTCCCAATCTCCCAAATTCGCCCCTGCCTCATAAGTGCTTTGTAGGAATTGCAGCACGGCTGTATCTGGATCGTCTGCTTGTCGCACCGCCTCATAGGGCAGGACAAATTCTTGTAGCTCCGGGCTATAGAATGCAGACTGTGGTTGAATTGGATAATCCTTAAATCCTCTTGGTGTTGGGTAGGCGTAGGCATAAAATAAGGCTTCTGTTGAACCACCCCCAAACCAAAAACCACAACTGCTGACTTCATGGGAATAAGCCTCTCGCGTTACCCAATCTGCCATGTTGGGTACACCTCCTGGATGTTCGGGTGCCCTTCGTCCCGAAAAGCGAGTCACAGCCAGATCGAAACTGCCCCAAAAGAAATGGACAGGACTGCACTTTCCGATATAGTGGGAGCGAAATACGGTCATGATGCGATTGGCTTGTACCAGAATTTGCCAGAAGCGTTGAGCAGATTCCGGATTGTAAGCATGATGTTGATGGTCTTGCTCAAATGGAATCGCATCGGCAATTTCTTGGGGCATTGTCCAGATTTGCACTTCGATACCGAGATCCTTCAGGGTGTTCATCACTTCCTGATAAAAATCAGCCACCGAGCGAGGAGCAAGTGCCAGACTTTTGGTTGTACCTTCGCTTGTCTCGATTTTGAGTTGGTGAGCGAGAAAATCAAAGGTGATTTGAAAGCTGCGTGTTCCGTTAGGAATTGAACCAGTGGTAAGTCCAGGGGTGGTGACATACAGCGTCGAGTGCCACCAATGGTTGATTTTCGGGGCTAATGCTAACGGGATTTTACCAATAATTTGTGTCCACAAATGCAGCGTTTGATAGGTATCTTGCCAAGCTGAGAGTGACAAAGGGAGCCAAACAGCGTTCGATGAGCGGTGAGCAGAAGTCGTCATGAGATGAATCTCCATGCTCAGGATTGGCGGTAGATACTATAAACAGTATCAGGCTTTGAAAAAGATTTGATTACCCAACTGTTTAGAGAGGAGATTATGCAAGGATTGGTAATTTATCAAAATATCCTCTAACAGTGACAGCAACGAGAAAGGTTAGCATTGATTATGCATCAGCTTATCCGTCGGTTTGGCGCGATCGCTCCCGAACTACAAACTAAAATTCAGCAATTATCCATTCCCCAGTAAGAATATTTGGGCGAGGCGCTGTTGGATTTCTCCTCTGTAAATGATTTGAGCGCTTGGTTAGAAACTTAGGAGCAATAGACAATTGGATTTAAAAGAAAACTTGCGATCGCATCTGACCCAGATAGTACGCGATCGCGACCCTTATCTCGCCAGTTCGGGGCATTTCTACGTCCAGCATTACATCCGCGAACAACTGCAACAATGGGGAACTGTAGAAACCCACGAGTTCAGCATTCGCGGTCAAAACCATCAGAATCTCATTCTGAATCTACCAGCTGCGACAAATAATCAGAAGCCACCGATTCTTATTGGCGCACATTATGACGCTGCACCTGGAACCCCAGGCGCAGATGATAATGCCACGGGTGTCGCCGCGCTATTGGAATTGGCGAGAATTTTCGCAGCAGAACCTGCAAAATACCCGGTGCGATTGGTTGCTTTTGATATGGAAGAATACGGGATGCTAGGGAGTCAGCAATATGCATCTGATTTAAAGCAACAAGGACAATCACTTCGTTTGATGCTTTCCTTAGAAATGCTGGGATATTGCAACTCCGCCCCTGGTTCGCAACGCTATCCGGCCGGATTAGAACGCTTTTACCCGAATCGAGGTGATTACATTGCTTTGATTGGCAATTTGCCGACCATTCCTGATTTAATCCACCTGAGTCGCAACATTCGTAAAGTTGGGGTTCCAAGCGAATGGTTGCCGGTGCCGAATAAAGGTTTAATCGTCAGCTCAACGCGACTGAGCGATCACTCGCCCTTCTGGGATTTAGGCTATAAAGCAATGATGGTGACAGATACAGCATTTATGCGAAATCCCCATTACCATCAACCGAGCGACACCATAGAAACCCTGGATTTAAACTTTCTGACCGGCGTCTGTCGCGGTTTGGCTTCCGGTATTAGCCGTCTGTGAAAGATGACTTGCATACCGCACAATTAATTAGATAAACTTCTAATTAGATATGTATCTAATTAGACGTAAAACGATGGAAAAAGCGGAATTTCAAACCCTGCTACGCTTCTTCAAGGTTCTCGCTGACGAAAGCCGATTGAAGATTTTGGGGATTCTGGCGAATCGGGAATGCAGCGTCGAAGAATTAGCCGCGATTGTGAAACTGAAGGAGCCGACTGTCTCCCATCATTTGGGTAAACTGAAAGAACTCAATTTGGTGAATATGCGCCCTGACGGCAATACTCATTTGTATCGACTCAATAGCGAGGCGCTGCAAAACTTTAGCAAAGAGATTTTCACCCCAGATAACATGGCTTCTCTCGTCGAAGATGTAGAAGGGGAAGCATGGGAGAGCAAGGTATTGAAAAACTTTTTTGAGGACGTTAGCGAAGCGGGATGCGATCGCGTCCTTCGTTTGAAAGAAATTCCTGCCAGTCGTAAAAAACGCCAAGTGATTCTCAAGTGGTTGGCAAACCAATTTGAAATCGGGATTAATTACCCAGAACTTCAGGTGAATGAAATCATCAAGCGCCACCATCCTGACTGCGCCACTCTGCGGCGAGAGTTGATAGCCTCTAAACTGATGCAGCGGGAAAATGGTGTGTATTGGCGTTTAGAGACCAGTATTGAGTAAGTAGGGACACGACACTGCCGTGTCTCTACCTCTGAGGGTAAATAAGTTTAAACTAGCGCGTAAACCTTCGCTTCCCACGGGAAGATGCCTTCTCTGCCTACCCATTCAGCAGGAACCATGCGATCCTGGGCGATTTCTTTCCACTGTTTACCAGCCGGAGTTGCAGGCCAATTGGGTATTTTATAGTCAGAACCGGGGGGAGTCCCGTACTCAGAGAAATTCGCCACCACAATCACTAATCGATCGTCTTTGCCTCGCTGCCAGACGATAACTCGCTTGCCTTCATTGAAGTCAGAATGGATAAAATGAGTGTCATTTACGGCTAAAGCATCAGAAGTAGTCCGAAACTTCACTAATCTACAAACATAATTGAAAATACGCTGTCGCCAATCATCTGTCAGACGGCTGTAGTTGACCGGATCAACCTGTTTTTTATGGTCATCTGAAGTTGGCAAGTCATTTTGATCGGCGAATTCATCTCCTGCCAAAATCATCGGAATCCCGACAGCAGTGAGCAAACAAACAAATGCTAGCTTGATGCGCTTTTCTGTATCAAAAACTTGATTATTATTTAGGTAGCTGTAGAAGCGTTCGTTGCCAAAGCCTCCTACATCATGGGAAGTCAGATAATTAACTGCTTGAGAACCATCTGCAAACCCTAAATTACGACAGTCAATGAGTTTGCGGACGCTCCATTCAAAGCTAGGCTCATCAGACGAATTTTGTCCTAGAATGACGCTACGGATAATATGCTTAAACTTTTCGTTCCACAACCCATCGAGACGATTCTGTGAAATTAAAGCTAGCGGTACGCTTAATTCTTCACCGACTACGAGAAATTTATCGCCGCTTCCTTCCCGTTCCTGCCAAAGCGATCGCGCATAATCTTTGAATTCCTGTAAAAAGTCATAATTGCCGATATTGTTGACGCTATCGAGGCGCAAACCATCTACCCGATAGTAATCCATCCAGTGGGCGATGTAGGCTTTCATATATTCGCGGGCAGGAACAAAACGCGATCGCGTACCTGCAAGCGGATGATACCCTTCTACCCAATAGTTGTACTTAAACAAATCACCGCCAAATCCGTCCCGATTTCCTTGTTCTGGATCGCCACTATTAAACTTGATGTAAAATTCTAGATAATTAACGTTGCGGTAAGGATTGTTGTAAGAGAAAGCCATTACCGCATCAACAAAAAAGCGCACGCCGTGTTGATGGCAAACTTTGATGAGATTGATTAAATCGGTGGAAGCCGTGGGCGCTTCTTGGCTGTCCGGGCGACCTAAGTCATAATCGGCTGCGAAATAATTAGCCGTACCGTAGCCCCAATTATCTGTTTGATCGCTATCAGATGGCGGTAAAAGTTCCAAAGCATTGACACCTAATTCCACCAGATGAGCGCGGTTCTGTAAGGCGCGGACTGAGGAAAAAGTAGGTGCGATCGCTTCTTCCACAAATAGAGAAACTACGTCTCGAAAAGTCCCGTTTCCTTCTTGAATTCCCCCAGTTGAACGAATTCGAGTCCAGCGAGTGGGCAACTCGTAAATCACTAGCCGATTATTCGGTTGTAGGTTTTCTATCGTATCTCCTTCCCAGTCCGCTGTTTGCCCCTTCGGATCGCACGGAACCAGCATTTTATCTCGGTAGAGGATGACGCTAGCTGGATCTAGGTCGGACATTCCCTCTTCTGAAAGGATTTTCGGTGCAGAGAAACGCCGATCCACCGTGTAAGCGGTAGGATCGGTGCAGTAGAGAATTCGATGGGTGTTGGTGTAGGCGTCAGTGTCGCGGACTTTAAACCAGTAAAAATAAACCTCTCCGTCTGTTAAATTGCAGTTTTCCGCTGGTATTTCCCAAAGTTCTGGAAAATCTGTTGATTGGATTAAGTCGAATTCTTGAAAATTTTCAAATGAGCTTGGATTATCTCCAGCGAAGTCGCCGATGTAAAGCGTTGGAGGGGGTTTAATATCTCCTGGACGCCACAAAACGAAATGTGTCTGTTTGCGATGCAATAAATCAGGAAGCATTACAGAAACCCCTTGAATACGAAGGTTAGCTACGAGCTTTTACACACGAGAACAGACTGCTATTCCAGATAAAAGGTGAATCCCGAGACTGGAAGAAAGAGATAGTTACTTGAATTCACAGAATATTCTTTAAAATGGAATCCCATCATCCTCTTCATCTTCCTGCTCTTTGGGATTCAACCGCCAGATAGTAGTTTTCTCTTCTTCCACGGGAAGTTCCGCGACCAATTCTCCTAAGTCCTTCTGAAGATTTTGGGTTAGCGTTACCGGAAACTCTAAATCAATTCCATGAATTTCCGCTATTCTTGCCAACTGGTTAAACGGAATCTTTTTTGTAGTTCGCTCATAACTGGATAATTGGAAATATTTCGTCTCTGATAGTTCCTGTGCCTGCATTGCGGCTTTGAGCCTATTTTGGATGTGGTCAATTTCGGTATCTAGCAACTTCCATTCCTGCTCAATTTCTCGATAGCGTTGGGCTAGAGCTGTTACATCTTCCTGTTCTGGATCTGGACTACTCAATTGAGTTAATTCCAACAGCCGCTGATGCACGTGAGCCAGATAAATCGGGTCCATTTTTGCATACTGTAGCTGACTTTCTGTCAGCGGTCGCTGTCCCCAATCGCTGCTTTGTTCGGTTTTGTCTATATTGGGAAAATAGCACAGCTTTTCTGCCAGAGTTCTCAATTGTAAATTTGGTACTGGCAATAAATAGTAAGGGATTGATTTGGCAATCTCTAAGGTGCAACTTACATTTTTAGCTTTGGTTTTACCTAATAACTTCAGATCGTAGCTGGAATTGTGGAAGACCTTTTCAATTGCAGGATTAACCATAATTTCTTTAATAAAGATTTCTGCAATTTCAGGATTATCTAAAACATCTAAGATGCAAACGCTATCTCCGCTTACATCGGTAAAGTCATCTAATATTTGAATTAAAGAGAGTTTAGGCTTGCGAGTATTATAATCGGCAACTTCCGTATCTAAGTACAAAAGCTGGCGTTTTGAATATTCATCAATTAGAACTTTAGCTTTCTCTGTTTCGGTGAAGTAAAGCATTCTCTAAAACATCCTTTTTGTAAATAAAAGTTAAATAAAAGGTTAGATTATTTATTTTAATTTTAGAAGTTATAGCAATTAATATTTATAAATTTTCCTGCTACAAAAGCTACTTTTATATTAAAAAACATGTTTATTAAAAAAGTTTGGATGTTTTTAAACTAAAACCGGACAAACTAGCAACGGTATTTATAATAAGAATTAATTAGAAAGATTTTATCATCAACATCGCGCAATTATTTTTTATTATGCATTCCAATCTACCTTCCCACGTAAATAACCGCTGGCAATTCTGGATCGATCGGGGTGGTACGTTTACTGATATTGTGGCGCGGCGTCCAGATGGACAACTGGTGATTCATAAGCTGCTGTCGGAGAATCCCGAACGGTATACTGACGCGCCGATACAGGGAATTCGGGACATTTTGGGAATTGCGGCAGATGCACCTATTCCATCGGAACAGATTGCAGTTGTCAAGATGGGAACCACTGTGGCGACGAATGCGCTACTGGAACGCAAGGGCGATCGCACTCTTCTGGTCATTACTCAGGGATTTCGGGATGCCCTTCGCATCGGCTACCAAAATCGCCCCGATATCTTCGCCCGTCACATTGTATTGCCAGAGATGCTCTACGAGCGAGTGATTGAGGTCGAGGAACGCTACAGCGCCCAAGGCGAAGAATTAATCCCCCTAGAAACAGGATATATCGCATCTCTACAAGAAGCATACGACGACGGGATTCGCTCCTGTGCAATTGTCTTCATGCACGGCTATCGCTATCCCGAACACGAGAAACAAATAGCAGATGCAGCGCGGAAAATTGGATTTACCCAAGTCTCGGTATCGCACGAAGTTAGCCCGTTGATGAAGTTGGTGAGTCGCGGTGATACTACCGTTGTTGATGCTTATTTATCGCCTATTTTGCGGCGTTATGTAGATCGAGTTGCCAGTCAGCTAGCCAGTTTGGAATCGGAATTTTCAACTCAAAACTCTCCCCAGTTGATGTTCATGCAGTCCAACGGTGGACTTACTGATGCCCAACAGTTTCAAGGGAAAGACAGTATTTTATCTGGCCCTGCTGGGGGCATCGTCGGCGCGGTACAGACAAGCTTGATGGCGGGATTCGACAAAATTATCAGCTTTGATATGGGCGGAACTTCTACGGATGTCGCCCACTATAACGGCGAATACGAACGCACCTTTGAAACGGAAGTTGCCGGGGTACGACTGCGAACGCCGATGATGGCAATTCATACGGTTGCTGCTGGTGGCGGTTCGATTCTCTTTTTCGATGGGGCGAGGTATCGCGTGGGACCCGAATCAGCGGGGGCGAATCCGGGTCCCGCTGCCTATGGAAAAGGCGGTTCGCTAACGGTGACGGATTGCAATGTGATGGTGGGCAAGTTGCAACCGGAGTTTTTCCCGAAATTGTTTGGATCGAACGGAGATTTGCCGCTAGATGCAGAAGTAGTGCGGCAAAAGTTTAGTGAACTGGCGGCAGAAATTGGGGACAATCGGACGCCGGAACAAGTGGCGGCTGGATTTCTCGCGATCGCAGTTGAAACAATGGCGAGTGCAATTAAAAAAATCTCTCTCCAGCGCGGTTATGACGTTTCGGAATATACTTTGTGCTGTTTTGGGGGCGCAGGAGGACAACACGCTTGTCTGATTGCCGATGCGTTGGGGATGAAGCAGGTGTTTCTGCATCCCTATGCCGGCGTGTTATCCGCTTATGGCATGGGTTTGGCAGATATGCGGGTGCTGCGAGAACGGGCGGTGGAGGCGCATCTGAGTGAGGAGTTAGTGCTGAGTTTGGAGGGGATGTTAAGCCAGTTGGCAGGGGAGGGGGAGGAGGAATTAAACCGCCACGACGCCAAGGACGCAGAGGAAAGAGAGGAAGAAGAGACAAGGGAGGATGTTGAGATTGAGGTTTTTCGGAAGGTGCATTTACGGTATGAGGGGACTGATTCGGCGCTGATTGTAGATTTTGGGGATACGGCGGCGATGAGGGGGTGGTTTGAGGAGTTGCACCGGCAGCGTTACGGCTTTGTTGTGGAAGATAAAAGGCTGATTGTAGAGGCAGTTTCAGTTGAGGTGGTGGCGAAGACGGAGAGAGTAGAGGAAGCAGTCATTCAGCGTCGCAGTGATGAACTTCCCTCGCCGGTGGCAACTGTACAGATGTATGCGGCGGATCGGTGGCACGAGACGCCAGTGTATAAGCGAGAGGATTTGCAACCCGGAGACTGGATTTCTAGCCCTGCTATCATTGCCGATGCGACGGGTACGAATGTGATTGAACCCGGTTGGCAGGCACAACTAAGCGATCGCAATCATCTGATTTTACAGCGTTCGGCAGATTTACAATTCTCGATCCAAAATCTAGAATCGAGAATCCTCAATCGTCCCGATCCGGTGATGCTGGAGATTTTCAATAATTTGTTTGGCGCGATCGCCGAACAAATGGGCATTACTCTGCAAAATACCAGTTCCTCAGTCAACATCAAAGAACGCTTAGATTTCTCCTGTGCAATTTTTGACCAACACGGGCAGTTAGTCGCCAACGCCCCCCATATTCCCGTACATTTGGGTTCCATGAGTGAAAGCGTCAAAAGTTTAATTGACGCCTGTGGCGACACGATTCAACCCGGAGATGTCTTTGCCTCAAATAATCCCTACAACGGCGGCACGCACCTACCCGATATCACTGTAATTACCCCTGTATTTGCTTCCTCTCCAGACGCGATAAATCGCGTCTCTACAACCTCCCATCCCACGCTTCCCCTCTTCTACGTTGCCTCGCGGGGACATCATGCAGATATCGGCGGGATTACCCCAGGTTCCATGCCTCCAAACAGCACCACGGTAGAACAAGAAGGAGTGCTACTTGATAATTTCCAACTAGGAGAGGGAGGACATTTTCGAGAAAAAGAATTGCTGGAACTGCTGGCATCCAGCGCTTATCCAGCCCGAAATCCCAGTAAAAATATTGCAGATTTGCAAGCACAAATTGCGGCGAACGAACGCGGCGTGCAAGAACTCCACAAGATGATGGAGCATTATGGTTTAGAGACTGTGCAAGCGTATATGGGCTTTGTACAGGACAATGCGGAAGAGTCGGTACGTCGGGTTATCGAAGTTCTCAAAGATGGCAGTTTCACCTGTCCTCTGGATAATGGCAGCGCGATCGCAGTTACCATCACCATCAACAAATCGACTCGCAGCGCCAAAATAGATTTTACCGGCACTTCTCCTCAGCAACCGAGTAATTTAAACGCACCAGCAGCCGTGTGCAAGGCAGCAGTATTGTATGTCTTCCGCACTTTAGTGAATGACAATATTCCCCTCAATGCGGGTTGTCTCAAACCTTTGGAGATTTTTATTCCCGAAGGCTGTATGTTAAATCCGCGTTATCCTGCTGCTGTGGTGGCGGGA
Source organism: Trichocoleus sp. DQ-U1 (assembly GCF_039961925.1). Taxonomy (NCBI): domain Bacteria; kingdom Bacillati; phylum Cyanobacteriota; class Cyanophyceae; order Leptolyngbyales; family Trichocoleusaceae; genus Trichocoleus; species Trichocoleus sp. DQ-U1. Next base: position 103,327 of record NZ_JAMPKB010000017.1, read on the forward strand.
AATGTAGAGACTTCGCAAAACATTACCGATGCTTTGTATGGGGCGCTGGGGGTGATGGCAGCTTCCCAAGGAACCATGAATAATTTCACCTTTGGAAGCGATCGCTATCAATATTACGAAACCATCTGTGGTGGTTCCGGTGCTGGCGCTGACTTCGATGGCACCGACGCCGTACAAACTCACATGACAAACTCCCGTCTTACCGATCCAGAAGTATTAGAATGGCGATTTCCCGTCCTTTTAGAAAGTTTTGCGATTCGTCCCAATAGTGGCGGAAATGGGCATCATCATGGAGGAAATGGTGTTATCCGTCGCCTGCGTTTTCTTGAACCCATGACTGCTGGAATTTTATCCAGTCGTCGTGTCATTTCTCCCTTTGGTTTGCACGGTGGTGAAGCGGGTGCAGTCGGGAAAAATTATGTGCAGCGTAATGATGGGACTGTTCAGGAATTGGGTAGTACAGGGGTTGTAGAAATGCAGCCAGATGATGTGTTTGTAATAGAAACACCCGGAGGTGGTGGGTATGGTGATTTAACAAATGTATATGTTTAACCTTACTCTGATGGCCTTTGCCACAAGCCTCTTAGAGTACGGTTTGAACTACTTCTTTTAAAGTTTTACGTCTTTCGTTAATAAATCCATCGAAATTATCCTGTTTTAGAGCAGCATAAGCATTTGGAGAAATAAAGTGAGTTTTTAAAGTTTCTAGTAATTTAGCTTCATCTCCACCGTGCTTGACTTGGCAATCTTGGAAAAACTGCGATGGCAACTTATTTGCTTTAGTTTTATTGGTTGGTTCCCAAATGAGTGTCCGATTTAATATAGTATCAACCTGTTTCTCATATGATTTTTTATACACAGACTTCGGGAAGATATGGTCGTCCTGACACTCGCTATACTTAACAGACTGACCAGTCAAGAAGTCTTTTGCACCTTGACATACAACTAAACCCATAAGCCCCCGATATAAAGCAGATCGAGGATCATCAACTATATCCAGATTTAAGTCTTGATCTGCAAACTGTTGCAGCCATTGTGGTGCATCAGCGTTGCCATCGAGCCAACTGTCTAAATCTTTAACATCTTGATAAGTTTTGGTAAACCTTGAAGTATCGTAGCGCCGACTGAGAACACAGCCCCAATACCAGCGATCCACTTTTTGATAATCCTTTGCTCCTGCTGATTTTTCCTTGAGTTTATGCAAAAGAACAGCTAGTGTTACTAACAAAGTCGAATAAGGAATTAAGTTTTGACTAAAAGCACCATATTCGTGGATAATTCGGTTGTGCGCTTCTACTATAGAATTAGCGGCATCAGACCAACGCTTCTCAAAAGCAGTCGCTTCCAAGTCAATACCATCTAGTAAATCACGCCTACGAATTTCCTTTCCTTCCAAAAGAGCAATCACCCGAAGCAAAAATACAGGCTCAACCACTGAGGTGATTGTCTTGTGTTTCTTGCTAAAGCTCTCCCATAAATCTCGCAGTTTTATTTCCTTGAGGTATAGCTGTGCTACAGCAAGATCGAAAAGTGAAAGGCTGACTCCAGTTCTGTTGATACGCTCGAAGATATTAACGATATCTGCCTTGCTAGTCTCCTCAGGAAGAGCAACGACAGGAACCATAAACTGCTCTAGGTGTCGATAAAGTTCCTTAATCTGTCTACGTTGTTCACGTCCCCACACTGAGTGTCCCTCATCCAGCCAATCATCAAAATTGCTATAGTCTCGCAAAAGTGAGAAACGTACAGCTTTGTATTCGTTACAAAGTTTCTCAAAATTTGTTATGCGCCTTGTATCTCCCTTAGATACACCGATTACCGCTTCGTCAATATCTCCGTTCAAAGCTTCATCAAGGTTTAAATAAAAGCGATATGGATTTTTTACTCCCTTTAGACAAATATCCGGTTCATAAAAAGCATAGAACAATGAAGTGATCCGCTGTTGACCGTCTAAAACTAGCTGCACAGTTCCATGTGCCTTGGGACGCACCTGAGGGTTAACTTTCTCGACACCTTCGACAGGCCGAAAAGGAAACATAGGCGTTTTTGTTGGCGTATCTAACATGAGAAATGTTCCCATGAAATATCCATGAAGGAGCGATGTTAGGAACTCTTCAATATCGTCTCTTTCCCACACGAATGAGCGCTGGAATTCAGGTACAACTACCTTGCCGCTGTAAACGTCACCGATAAGCGATAAAAGATTTTTTGGATTTGCGTCGGGTGCCTTGACCACAGATTACTCCATTGAAACAACAATTCTAAGCTTTATATATGGTACAACGCTCTGCTTCGTAGATGATCGCGCCTACCTTTATTCATGCAAATTAGCTGGGAGATATTTTCCCGTTACATACAGCTTTTTTTGTTGAGCTGTGACGCGACTTTCAGGCATAAGCTGGCATCTGGATGCCTAAATCTTCCATCAATGCAGTAAGGGAAATTTTACGAAAACGTGCCAATTCTGCCAAGTATTCTATGCGTTGCGCTTGCAGCTTTTCTATCTGTTCGGTCAAGCGCAATAACTCGCTATACTCTGTAGGCGTCAGAGTTTCAGCCTGTCGCTTAGCAATCAATTCGTCATAATACGTCTGAATATCTGAAGAAATACTTTGATTAATTTTTATTAACAATTCAGCTTCGGCTTGCGGCAGGCTATTAGCTTTGCGCTGTCCTTGTAGTAAGAGGACTTGAGATACAAATTTCTCTAATTCAGGCAAGCTCAATTGTTCAACAGCCTTTAGCAACTCTTCTGAAGATAAGTGCTTATGTAAAATAAATTACACATAATAAAAAGTAGAATAAGCTAAAACAAAAGTCAAGAAAACAAGAGACTTATGAGATTTATTAGAGATTTAAGCCGAGAAACTCAAAGGATTCTCAAAAGAATTTATAAAGAAAGTAGACATCATCAA